>NZ_NHPF01000146.1:0-21207 GCF_002252925.1 Halorubrum sp. Ea8 | reverse complement strand
GCGCGTACTCGGTGCTCGACGGGACTGGAGACCGGTCGCTATCGCTCATACGACCATGTCAACGATTATCATACTAATGAGTTGCCACTATATACCTAAAACGTCACAGAGGGATTAACACGGAGTCACGAGGCCGTTTTCGGTCGTCGGCTCGCCTCGGCCGATCAGTCGTGTCCGGAGACCCGGACGGGCTCGTACGGCTCCTCCAGCCACTCGACGTCCGACCCGGAGAGGTCGATGTCGAGGGCCTCGACCGCGTCTTCCAGGTGTTCGACGCTGGTCGTTCCGACGATGGGAGTGTCGACCCACTCCTTGCGGAACAGCCACGCCAGCGCGATCTGCGCCATCTTCACCCCCTTCTCGTCGGCGAGCTCCGCGACGCGCTCGTTGACCGACGGACCGCCGCCCTCGCGGTAGGGGTGCTCGTAGAGGTGCTCTTCCGTCTCTCCGCGGAGCGTGGCGTCGACCGACTCGTGCGGTCGGGTGAGGTAGCCGCGCGCGAGCGGGCTCCACGGCATCACGCCGATCCCCTCCTTCTCGCAGAGTGGCAGCATCTCGCGCTCCTCCTCGCGGTACGCGAGGTTGTAGTGGTTCTGCATCGTCGCGAAGCGTTCGTATCCCTTGCGGTCGCTCGCGTGTAACGCCTCGGCGAACTGGTGGGCCCACATCGAGGAGGCGCCGATGTACCGCACGTCGCCGCGCCGGACGGCGTCGTCGAGCGCCGCCAGCGTCTCCTCGATCGGCGTGTCGTCGTCCCAGCGGTGGATCTGATAGAGGTCGATCGTGTCCATCCCGAGCCGGTCGAGGCTGTGCTGTAGCTCCTGTTCGATCGCCTTCCGCGAGAGCCCGCCCGAGTTCGGGTTCGACTCGTCCATCTGGAAGTACCCCTTCGTCGCGACGACCGTCTCCTCGCGGTGGCCCTCCAGCGCCTCGCCGAGGACGCGCTCCGACTCGCCGTTCGAGTACATGTTGGCGGTGTCGAAGAAGGTCACCCCGAGTTCGATGGCGCGTTCGACGATCGCTTTCCCCTCCTCCTCGTCGAGGACCCACTCGCGCCAGTCCGGGTCGCCGAAGCTCATGCAGCCGAGACAGATCTTCGACACGGTCGTGCCGGTGTCGCCGAGCGTGGTGTACTCCATACGGCGACCAGACAGACGCGGAGTAAAAAGGTATCTGCGCGGGTGAGATCGCCGCGGGGGCGATCTACTCGTTGCGGAACGACGCGGTGTACACGAGGAACGCGCCCGTCAGGATCACGAACGCCAGAAACGTCACGAGCGCGAGCACGTTCGCGACCGGGGCGAGAGTGTCGAGGAACGGCTGTCCGGTCGAGTCGAGAACGAGCACGGCGAGGAGGGCGGCGATCAGACCGAGGAGCCAGTTTGTGAGTATTTCGTCCACGGCTCTCCCCTCGTCGAGGGCGAGTAAAAAAGAGGGTGTTGTGGCTCGGCCCCGACCGTCCGGCCCACAGACCTACGTCGACCGCGCCCGTGAGGTAGTTCATGGGCGACCGACCGATTCAGTGGCTGCTCGGCGACCAGCTCAACCCGGAGCTCGACGCGCTCAACGACGCCGACGAGGTGCTGTTGATCGAGGCGCACGGCTTCGCCGATCGGAAGCCGTACCACGCCCACAAGCTGACGCTCGTCTTCTCCGCGATGCGCCACTTCCGTGACGAGCTCCGCGAGCGCGGTCACGACGTGACGTACCTACGGGCGGAGTCGTTCGGCGAGGGCCTCGACGAGTTCCTGGCCGATCGGTCCGATCCCGATATCCGGCTGATGCGCCCCGCGAGCCACGGCGCGGGCGAGCGCCTCCGCGGGCTCGTCGCCGAGCGAGGCGGGTCGTTGGAACTGCTCGACAACGAGCTGTTCTGGACGACGCCGAGCGACTGGCGCGAGTGGGCCACCGGACCGGAGGGAGGGTGGGAGGACGGGTCCCTGCTCGCCGACGACGGGACCGCCGAGCGCACGTACCGACAGGAGAGCTGGTACCGCCACGTCCGCCGCGAGACGGGCGTGCTGATGGACGGCGACGAGCCGGTCGGCGGCGAGTGGAACTACGACGACCTGAACCAAGAGACGCCGCCGGACGACTGGGAGCCGCCGGAGCGGCCGCGGTTCGAGCCCGACGAGCTCACCCGCGAGACGCACGCGTGGGTCCGCGACCGGTTCGACACGTGGGGCGAGGAGGCGCTGGACGGGTTCGCGTGGCCGGTCACCCGGGAAGAGGCCCGGGCGGCCCTCGACGCGTTCGTTCGGGAGCGGCTGCCGTCGTTCGGGCGGTACGAGGACGCGATGGTGACGGGCGAGCCGTTCCTCTCCCACTCCCTGCTCTCGGTGCCGATCAACCTCGGGCTCCTCGACCCGCGCGAACCGGTCCGGGCGGTGGAGGCCGCCTACGAGCGGCGCGGGGTCGAACCCGGAGAGTACGACCCCGACGACGACCCCGCGGCGGGCGGCGGCTCGGGGACGACGCTCGACGCGTTCGCCGCGGGGGGCGAGGGACGCGCCGGCGGTGCGGGGAGCGAGAGCGACGACCCCGACCGCCCGCCGGTCCCGCTCAACGCGGCCGAGGGGTTCGTCAGGCAGGTGATCGGCTGGCGGGAGTTCATGCGGCACGTCTACCGCGAGGCGATGCCGGAGCTGGCGGCGGCGAACCAGTTGGACCAGACCCGGGAGCTCCCGCCGGCGTACTGGGACGGCGACACCGACATGACCTGCCTGTCGGAGGCCGTCGGCCACGTCCGCGAGCACGGGTACGCCCACCACATCGAGCGGCTGATGCTGCTCTCGAACTTCGCGCTGATCTACGGGGCCGACCCCGCCGAGCTGAACGAGTGGTTCCACCTCGGCTTCGTCGACGCGTACCACTGGGTGACGACGCCGAACGTCGTCGCGATGGGGTCGTTCGGCACCGACGTGCTCTCCTCGAAGCCGTACGCCTCCTCGGGGAGCTACGTGAACCGGATGAGCGACCACTGCGCGTCGTGTCCGTACGCCGTCTCCCGGACGACGGGCGAGGGCGCGTGTCCGTTCAACGCCCTCTACTGGGACTTCCTGAAGGAGAACGAGGAGACGCTCCGCGGGACGGGGCGGATGGGACTGATGTACTCGCACGTCGACGGCAAGGACGACGAGGAGTGGGCCGCGATCCGCGAGCGGGCGGCCGCGGTCCGAGAGCTGGCGGCGAACGGAGAACTGTAGGAGGGTCGCCGCGACGTCGCGTCGGCGCTACTCGCCGCCCGCGAGCCGCTGCAGCCGGGGGAGCGCCTGTTCGTAGCCGAGTCCGACGACGCCGACGTACAGCGCGAGCAGTCCCATCCCGATCGCCCACGCGGCGAGCACGAGGTCGCCGCCGGAGGCCGCCGAGAGTCCGAACCGTTCGAGGACGACGCCGATCGCCGAGGCCGCGCCGGCCCCGACGACGACTGCGATGAGCTCAGCCAGTTCGACCGCGGCCGCGGGCAGTTCGACCATACCGGCCCGCCGTGGCCGCCGGATATTACTCTTTCGGGAGCGTCGCGAGGCGGCGGCGACCTGAGACGCGGGCGCCGATCGCCTGACTGCGGTCACTTGAGGCCGAACATCCGCATCGCCGAGTCGGCGACTCCCTTCGCGATCAGTCCGAGCCCCGCCAACAGGAGGGCGATTCCGCCGCCGACGACGGGGTCGTACGCGGTCAACAGCCCGACAGAGAGGAGGACGAGGAGGACGCCGACGATACCGGTGGATCCGAGCGTGTCGCGCATACCCGCCGATCGCCGCCGCCGGCGTTTAAAAAGGGCGTTTCCGCGCGGAGAGCGGCCCTTTTATTTCCGGGAGCGCGTATCACCGCGTACGCATGAGCAACGGAGACGGCGACGGTCGAAACGACCTCCGGATGCCCGACGACGACGAGGTGTTCGCGGAGGTCGTCGAGATGCTCGGCGCGAACCGGGTACGGGTCCGCTGTGCGGACGGGAAAGAGCGGACCGCGCGTATCCCCGGGCGGATGCAGAAGCGCGTCTGGATCCGCGAGGACGACATCGTCCTCGTCGAGCCGTGGGACTGGCAAGACGAGAAGGGCGACATCGCGTGGCGCTACGAGAAGAGCGAGGCGGAGCAGCTCCGCGAGGAAGGCCACCTGCAGTAGCGCGAGCGCGGGTCGACCGCGAAGCGAGCCGTCGGCCGCGTAACGGCGGCGCCGGCCCCGGAGCCGCCGGCACCGACGCGCCGCGGCGGCGACGAGCGACCGGCCTCCGCCGCACGGTTCTTAAGTCCGAACGGCCCCGAGCGAGCGTATGCTCCGGCTCGCGATGACGACCGACGCGGAGACGTTCGACCGGGTGCGGGAGCCGCTCGCGGACCGCGGCATCGCCGTCGAACACGTGCAGGCGAAAGAGCGGTCGCTCCGGGTCGCGGGCGGGGAGGGCGACGGGGGCCAGAGCGGGATCGAAGGGAACGACGCCGGGGAGTTCGACGGCTTCGACGTCGGCTTCGTCTATCCCGCGCGGCTGATGGAGGGGGCCGTGGTCGACGCGCGGCTGTCGGTGCCGTGGGTGAACGGCCGGGACGCCGTCCTCGCTTCGCGGAACAAGGCGGGCGCGCTCGCCGCGCTCGACGACGCGGGGCTCCCGACGCCGCGGACGACGCTGGTGTCGAACCCCGTCGACGAGGCGGTCGTCACCGAGGCGGTCTCGTCGTTCTCGTACCCCGTCGTCGTCAAGCCGAACTCCGCGACCCGGGGCGTCGGCGTCGCGACCGCCGGCGACCTCGACTCCCTGTTGGGGGTCGTCGACTACCTGAACCTCGTCCACGACTACCGCGCGACCGGCGACAAGTCCTACCTGATCCAGGAGTTCCTCCCCGACGCCCGCGACTACCGGGCGATGGTGGTCGACGGCGCCTACGCCGGCGCGGTGCGGCGAGAGCTCCCCGCGGACGCCAGAGAGCGGGGCCGGTGGAAGCACAACGTCCACCGCGGAGCCGAGGCGACCGGGGTCGACCTCCCCGAGCGCGCCCGGGAGCTGGCCGAACGGACCGCCGACGTCCTCGGGATCGACTACCTCGGCGTCGACCTGCTCGAGACCGACGACCGGCTCGTCGTCAACGAGACGAACGCGCGCCCGACGGTGGACGCGGCGACGAAGTACGAGCCCGGCTTCTACGACCGGCTCGCGGGGCTCGTCGAGCGGACGGCGGCGGGAGAGAACTGACCGGGAGACCGCGGCGACCCGCTATTCGAGGTCGATCGACGCGGAGTCGTCGTCGCGGTCGAACGTGACCTCGAGGACGCCGTTGTTGAACGTCGCGTTCGCCGAGTGCTCGTCGACGGGGACCGGGAGGTCGACGGTCTCGTCGTACTCCCGCCGGTCCGAAGCCGCCGAGATGGTGAGCGCCTCGCCGTCGCACTGCAGTGAGAGCTCCTCCTTCGAGACGGCCGGGAGGTCGGCGACGAGCCGCACACCGTCGTCGGTGGCGTACGCGTCGACGTGCGTCGCCGATCCGAAGCCGGCGTCCTCGGTGCCCGGTTCGCCGCCCGCCATCTCGTTCATCATCCGTTCGATCTCCTCGAAGAAGTCTCCGAACGGATCGTCACGGTCGTCTCTATCCATATCTCACGTGAGGGTGGTGACCCCGATAAGCCTTCTGTCGGCCGCCGTATTGGCCGGCACGGACCGGCGCCGCGCGCGGGCCGGCCCGGCGTCAGCGGCCGGAATCGAGACTGGGGATCGACACCGTACGTAACGAAATCGAACGATAGTGACTATCTCAGGCCGACTCGGTCGGATTTAAGTATCTGCGGCTCGGCTTTTTCGGATATGAGTAAATCATATCTCACTGCGGCCGAAGACGTGAGCGATGACGAGGTCGTGCGAGTCGGACTCAACGGGTTCGGTCGCATCGGGCGGAACGTGTTCCGCGCGGTGCTGGAGTCGCCGCGGATCGAGCTCGCCGGCGTCAACGACGTGATGGACTTCGACGACATGGCGTACCTCGCGAAGTACGACACCGTCATGGGCCGGCTCGACGGCGTCGAACGCGAGGGCGACTCGCTGACCATCGGCGGCACCTCGGTCCCGCTGTACAACGTGCAGGACCCCGCGGACCTCCCGTGGGACGAGCTCGACGTCGACGTCGCCTTAGAGTGCACGGGCGTCTTCCGGACGCGCGAGGACGCGAGCGCGCACCTCGACGGCGGCGCGGACACCGTGATCATCTCGGCGCCGCCGAAGGGCGAGAAGCCGGTCAAACAGCTCGTCTACGGCGTCAACCACGACGAGTACGACGGGGACGACGTGATATCGAACGCCTCCTGTACGACGAACTCCATCACGCCGGTCGCGAAGGTGCTCGACGCGGAGTTCGGCATCGACGCCGGCACCCTCACCA
This sequence comes from Halorubrum sp. Ea8, assembly GCF_002252925.1. NCBI lineage: Archaea > Methanobacteriati > Methanobacteriota > Halobacteria > Halobacteriales > Haloferacaceae > Halorubrum > Halorubrum sp. Ea8. The sequence goes on along the minus strand of NZ_NHPF01000146.1, from coordinate 14,833 downwards.
CCGTCCACGCGTACACCGGCTCGCAGGCCCTCATCGACGGCCCGAAGGCGAAGACGCGCCGCGGGCGCGCGGCCGCCGAGAACATCGTGCCGACCTCGACGGGCGCGGCCGGCGCGGCGCAGCAGGTCCTCCCGCAGTTGGAGGGGAAGATCGACGGGATGGCGATGCGCGTCCCGGTCGCGAGCGGCTCGATCACCGAGTTCGTCGTCAGCCTCGACGAGACCGTCACCGCGGAGGAGGTCAACGCGGCCTTCCGCGACGCCGCCGACTCCGGCCCGCTCGCGGGCGTGCTGGGCTACACCGACGACGAGGTCGTCTCCAGCGACATCGTCGGGCTCCCGTTCTCCAGCTACGTCGACCTCGGGTCGACGAACGTCATCGCCGGCGGGAAGCTCCTGAAGATCCTCACCTGGTACGACAACGAGTACGGCTTCTCGAACCGGATGCTCGACATGGCCGCGTACGTCCGCGACGAGGCGTAAGCGGCAAACGTCCCGCCTCTCTCCAAAGACGCCGCGCGTCCCACGGAATAGCCCCGGCGGCGACGTTGCCCCGAAGGACCACCGCTTAAATATCTCATCGACGACCGTTCACCCATGCCCGCCTTCGACACCATCGACGACCTCCCGGCAGACTCGCGCGTCCTCGTTCGGCTCGACCTCAACTCGCCGATCGAGGACGGAGAACCGCAGGACAACCGCCGCTTCGGGCGCCACGCGGAGACGGTCCGCGAACTCGCCGAGGCGGGCCACCGCGTCGTCTGTATGGCCCACCAGGGGCGCCCCGGCCGCGACGACTTCACGTCGCTGTCGGGCCACGCCGCGATCCTCGCCGAGCACGTCGGCCGCGACGTCGCCTTCGTCGCGGACACGTACGGGGAGACGGCGCTGGACGCGATCGATGATCTCGACGCGGGCGAGGCCCTCCTGCTGGAGAACACCCGGATGTGCGACGACGAACTCCCCGAAGAATCGCCCGAGGAGAAGGCCGAGACCGAGTTCGTTCGGACGCTCGCGCCGCGCTTCGACGCGTACGTCAACGACGCGTACTCCGCGGCCCACCGGAAGCACGCCTCGCTGGTCGGCTTCCCGCTCGCGCTCCCCGCGTACGCCGGGCGAGTGATGGAGACGGAGTACGAGGCCAACACCGCCATCGCGACCCGCGAGTTCGACGGGCCGGTGACGATGGTCGTCGGCGGGACGAAGGCGACCGACGTGATCGGCGTGATGGACGCCTTAGACGACCGCGTCGACCGGTTCCTCCTGGGCGGCGTCGCCGGCGAGCTCTTCTTGCGCGCCGCGGGCCACCCGGTCGGGCGCGACGTGGGAGGGATGGACCTCTTCGACGAGCAGTGGGAGGGGAACCGCGAGCTGATCGAGTCGGTGCTCGACGAGCGCGGAGACGCGATCCACCTCGCGACGGACCTCGCGTACGAGGGGCCGGACGGCGACCGCGCGGAGGTCGCCGTCGACGAGATCGACGAGAAGACCGCGGGGTACCTCGACGTGGGGTCGGAGACGGTCGCGGCCTACGAGCCGCTCATCCGCGAGTCCGGCGCGGTGTTCGTGAAGGGGGCGCTCGGCGTCTTCGAGGACGAGCGGTTCGCCGACGGCACCGTGGGCGTGCTCGAAGCCATCGCCGAGACCGACTGCTTCTCCGTCGTCGGCGGCGGGGACACGTCGCGCGCCATCGAGATGTACGGCCTGAACGAGGCCGACTTCTCGCACGTCTCCATCGCGGGCGGGGCGTACATCCGCGCGCTGACGGGCGAACCGCTGCCGGCCGTGGAGGTCCTGGAGGCGGCGGCCGAGCGGCAGTAGGGCGGGCCGGGGTTCCGCCCTCGCGGTCGAACTACTCCTCGTTGAGGTCGAGGTCGAACTGCTCGTTCTCCGTCACCGCGTTGAGCACGACGCTCGTGTTCGACTCGCGGATGTCGGCGTCGGTGAGGATCGACTTGATCTGGTCGTTCATCCCGTCCGTGTCGGTGAACTTACCGATGGCGATCACGTCGTAGTCGCCCGTGACCTCGTAGACGCTCACCATCTGTTTCTCCTGGCGGAGCTTCTCCGTGACGTCGGGGAGCGCGCTTCCTTCGACCTTCAGCTGGAGCACGGCGGTCACGTCGTAGCCGAGTTTGTCGTAGTCGACGATGGGTGTGTACCCCCGGATCACGCCCTCGTCCTCGAGATCTCGGAGGTGGTTCGAGACGGTCGTCACTGACACGTCGAGCTCGTCTCCGAGGCTCCGGAGGCTCGCGCGGCCGTTGCTGAGAAGGGAGTTGACGAGTTTGGCGTCGAGGTTTTCGTACGTCATCACACCTAACCATGCGTTCGGGGGTTTATAATTTTACGAACGTCCAGCAGTATTGCCGGACTGGCGGTTCATGCACCAAGCGATAAGGCCTTTATACTGGCAGATAACTAACGAAGCGTCCAGAACATGACGGACGAACACGCGAAACCAGACGGCGGCCTCACGGCCGAAGAACAGGCGGTACTCGACGAGATCGATGAGAAAAACGTCGACTTCCTGCGGCTCCAGTTCACCGACATCCTCGGGGTCGTGAAGAACGTCTCCGTGCCGGCCCACCAAGCGGAGAAGGCGTTCACCGAGGGGATCTACTTCGACGGCTCCTCGATCGAGGGGTTCGTTCGGATCCAGGAGTCGGACATGCGGCTCGTTCCCGACCCCGACACGTTCGCGGTACTCCCGTGGCGGCGCGACGAGAACGGCTCCGCCGCCGCCCGGCTCATCTGCGACATCGTCGACACCGACGGCGAGCCGTTCGTCGGCGGCCCGCGTCAGGTGCTGAAGAGCGTCCTCGCCGAGGCCGAGGAGATGGGGTACTCCGTCTCCATCGGTCCCGAGCCGGAGTTCTTCCTGTTCGAGAAGGACGACGACGGCAACGCGACGACGATCCCTCACGACAACGGCGGCTACTTCGACCTCGCGCCGAAGGACCTCGCGTCCGACGTGCGCAAGGAGATCATCTTCACGTTAGAGGAGATGGGCTTCGAGATCGAGGCCTCCCACCACGAGGTCGCCGAGGGCCAACACGAGATCAACTTCAAGTACGCCGACGCGCTCACGACCGCGGACAACATCGCGACGTTCCGCGCCGTCGTCCGCGCGGTCGCCGAGCAGCACGACCTCCACGCGACGTTCATGCCCAAGCCGATCGCCGATATCAACGGCTCGGGGATGCACAGCCACATCTCGCTGTTCGACGAGGACGGCAACGCCTTCGCCGACGACGACGACGAGTTCAACCTGAGCGAGACCGCCTACCAGTTCATGGGCGGTATCCTGAACCACGCGAAGGCGTTCACGGCCGTGACGAACCCGACCGTGAACTCCTACAAGCGCCTGGTGCCCGGCTACGAGGCGCCGATCTACGTCGCCTGGTCCGACACGAACCGCTCGGCGCTCGTCCGCGTCCCGGACGCGGCGGGCGTCTCCGCGCGCTTCGAGGTCCGCAGCCCCGACCCGTCCTGTAACCCCTACCTCGGGATGGCGTCGCTCATCGCCGCCGGGCTCGACGGGATCAAGACCGACGCGGACCCGGGCGACCCGGTCCGCGAGGACATCTACGAGTTCGACGACGAGAAGCGTCAGGAGTACGGCATCGATACGCTGCCGCCGAACCTCGGCTCCGCCGTCGAGGAGCTGGAGACGGACGAGGTGCTCCAGGAGGCGCTCGGCCCGCACACCTCCGAGAAGTTCGCCGAGGCGAAGTCTCAGGAGTTCAGCGAGTACCTCACCCAAGTGTCGCAGTGGGAGGAGGACCGGTACCTCGAGACGTTCTGAGATAGCCGGCGTCCGCCGCTTCGGATCTCCGTTCTCTTTCAGTTGTTCTCGTTCGACCAGTCGCTCGCGTTACGGTCCGGCCGGACCGCGCCGAGTCGCGCCGGCAGCGCCGGGACGGCGACGACGGCGACGACCGCCGCGGTCGTCGCGGCCAGCGTGACGACGAGCGAGTCGGCGAGCGCGTACGCGCCGACCCAGAGCGCGCCGGTGACGGCGAGCGCCGGGACCGCGATCCGGACCGGAACCGCCGGTTCGTCTCCGGTGACGAGCCGCCAGCCCGCCGCGCCCCCGATCCCGGTAGCGATGCCGATGCCCGCCTCGACGACCTCCTCGGCGTTTCCGTCGGCGAGCGCGACGCCGACCGCCGCGAGCGAAACGACCGCGGCCAACAGGAACGCCGGGGTGGGGTCAAGCTCGGCGGTCGGCTCGCGACTCACCGAGGACGGACCGCCGCGGAACCGAGGGTCGCCGGCGAGCCACAGCGCGACGGCGACGACGACCGCGCCGAGGAGGAGGCCGGCGAGCACGTCGACGAGGTAGTGTACTTCGATTACCACCCGGGAGGCGGCGACGGCGACGGCGATGGCAACGGCCGCGAGCAGGCGCCTCCCGTCGGTCGACGCGCGGTCGTACACCAGCGCCAGCGCGAGGTACGCCGCCGCGCCGCCGGTGGCGTGGCCGCTCGGGAAGCCGAAGCCGTCGGAGAGCACCTGCGCCTCGTACCACCCGACGAGCAGGCCGGGGAGCCACGTCGGCACGTCGGCCGGTCCCATCGCGCCCGGGGGTCGGGGGACAGCGAACCACGCCTTGCCGAGTGCGACGGCGGCGTACGCACAGGTGACCGCGGCGATGGCGGTCGCGCCGGCGCGGCGCGGCGAGGCCGCGAGCCGATCGCCCGCGAACCAGTAGCCGACCGCCAACAGCCCGAAGAGGAACCACGGGTCCGCGAGGTGGGTGACGGCCGCGAAGACGACGACGACTATCTCGGGGAGCGCGTCGACGAGGGCGGCCTCGCCGAGCCCGCGCTCCGCGGAGACGAGTCCGGTCATGGCCGAGTACTCACTTCAGTCGTCGCCCCGGTCGCGGGCGTAGTCGAGCGCCTTCCCGGGCGTTTCGAGCAGGTTGAGACCGATGCCGACGATGATGAAGAGCGTGTACAGTCCGAGCGTCGACAGGCCGAGGATGAGCATCGCCGCGATGGCGTAGAGCCCGTCGAGAAAGGAGAACGCGCCGAGTATCAGCACCGTCCCGTACAGCAGCACGAGATACGGTCCCCAGCCGCGGGCGTGGCCGCGTCGCATCCGGGACCGGACGTAGCGTTTCAGCTCCGACTCCACCGCGGGCTTGTCGACGGTGCGCCGCTCGACGTCGTCCTCGAACTCGTCGAACTCCGCCCGCAGTCGCCCGACTTCCTCTTGAAGCGCCGCCACGTCCGGCGCGCCCGCCGGCCGTCCCTCGTCGCCGGCGTCGCCCGCGCCGTCCGACTCGCCGTTCATACCCGTGGGTCGGTCGCGGTCGTGTTGTAACTGCCGGTCCGCGGCGTGGTCGATCGCGGCCGATCCGCGTCCGAGGCCGGCGCCGCTCGCGGGGGGCGCCCCGTCTCGACCGGCCAGCACGACGTTGACCACCCCGCCGACCACGACGACGACGGCGGCGAGGTAGAGCCACGTGACGAGCAGGAGAACGCCGCCGATGACGCCGTACACCTGAAACTGCCCGGCGCTCGCGGCGTACACCTGAAAACCGGCCTGCAGCAGCGTCCAGCCGACCGCGGCGACGACTGCGCCGGGCAGCGCCTCCCGGATCCCGATGCGGGGCTGGGGAAGCAGGTAGTACATCGGGAGGAAGACGATGGCGAGAAAGCCGGGCAACGCGAAGATGCCGGCCACCTCTACCGCCGGGACCGCGTCGACGGCCGCGATGGTCGCGCCGACGACGAACATCACGCCGATACCGACGCCGACCGCGAGGACGACCGAGGCGGCGTCGGTGAGCTGTTTGGCGAAATCCGGCGGCTCCTTGATGCCGTACAGCTCGGCGAACGCCGTATCGAGGCCGCGGAACACCTTCAGCGTCGACCAGAGCAGCACCGCGACGCCGAGCACGCTCGCACCGGTCCGTCCGCCCGCGGAGGAGATCGCACCGGTGACGGCCTCCTGACCGGCGGGCGTAAGGAAATCCCCGGCGCTCGCGACCAACTCGTTGGCGATCACCTCGCCGAAGGCGGCGGTCGCGACGACCACGAGCAGCAGGAGCGCGGGGATCAGCGAGACGAACGCGTAGTAGGCGATCGCGGCGGCGAGGAACGTCACCTGTCGGTCGATCGCGACGTCGATGACGCCTCGGACCGTACCGAAGGCGGTCGAGTGTCTGGGCACGCTCTCCGGTTCGGCCGATGGCGACAAAAGCGAGGGGGATGCCGCCGAGACCCGAAAGCGACCGGGCGAGTCAGCTCGCGGCGTCGCCGTCCGCGTCGGCCGCGTCGTCGGCCCCGTCCCCCAGAACCGCCGCCCGCATCTCGGGGATCGACGCCGTGCTCTTGACCGCGGTCCCGCGGTAGTGGGCGCGGCTGGCCTCGTGGCCGGCCCCCCGCAGCCGGTCGACGAACGCCTCCATGCCGATGGCGGGCTCGCCCCACTCCTTGTACAGCCGGTGCTGGTCGTAGTGCGTGGGGGTGTCGATCTCGCGGGCGACCGTCCCGAGCAGTTTCCGGGCGCGCTTCGCCTCGCCCATGTCGTCGGTGACGCGGCGCCGGACCGCGCGGGCGAAGTCGGCGTCGGCGACGGCTCCCAGCCACAGCGGTCCGGCCGTGAGCACGCGGTCGCTCCCGCAGACGGGGCAGGTCTCGGCGGGATCGGCGATCAGGCCGCGGGTCGGCTCGCGCCAGAGGCAGTCCTCGCAGTGGTCGACGTAGCCGAGGTCGTCGATACAGGCGTCGGCCGCCCGGGCGCCGGACTCCAGTTCGAGGTAGGTCCGCGCGTAGTGGCGCGAGACGTGCGAGACGATCGGGCGGGCCGCCTTGTCGTAGCGCGCCGCCGTCCGCACCAACGCGGAGATCAGCGTCCGGAGCCCCATCTCCGGGTGGTAGTCGGTGTTCCTCGGCACGGCGCCGTACTTCCGGATCCCGCTGTTGAGGTGCGCGCCGCACAGCGGCGCGGTGTCGGTCGCCGTGACGCAGACGAGGTTGCGGGCGTTCGCGAGCGCGGCGTCCGCGAAGGGTATCGGCGTCCCGTACGGGTCGAGGTCGACGACGTCGAAGACGTTCTCGTACAGCAGCGCGTTGACGTCGCGGTGAACCGCCTCCCCGTCGAGGTCGTTGGCGGCGAGGTTCTCGGCCGCGAGGTCGACCGCGTCCGGGTCGACGTCGGCACAGGTGACGTCGTACCCCTCCGCGGCGGCGCGGACCCCCCGGATCCCCGAGGCGGCCATCGCGTCGAGGTACGAGGCCGCGCGCGGCTCCCGCTCGCGGTACGCGCGCAGCACCGCGACCGTGACGTCGCGGTTCAGCTCTTGGGTCGGGTTGAAGAAGACCCCGCCGCCGGTACCCTCGCTAGCCCCGTCGCGGGCCTCGGGGACGGAGACGGTGAGACCGCCCTCCTCGATGTCCATACCTCGGGTTCGGCCATCCCGCACAAAAGGACCGCGCTCCACCGGTGACCCCGCGATCGGGGTTCTCGCTTCCCTCCAAACGCCGCCGCCGCCGTGAAGCGGGGCTTTTAGCCCGCCACGCGGATACGTAGACACACTGATGTACGCTACGTTCAACCGAGACCCGGACGGCCGTCCGACGTGCGACTGCGACGCGACCGCGGAGGCGGATCGTGGATGGTGAGTCCGGCCCGCGTCGACGCGCTCACCGACCTCGCGTACGGCGCACTGATCGTCCTGTCGATCGTCCTCATCGCCACGCTGAACGTCAACGACATCGGCGTCGCGTTCGGGATCGGGGTGTTCGCCTCCTACGTGGTCCACGTCGTCTGGAAGATGGCCCGGTTCGATCCCGACTGGATGACGCGGGAGGTCGCCGATCAGGTCGGCAAAGAGGTGGAGAAGAGCGTCGGCGACACCGTCAATAAAGAGGTGGAAAAGACCGTCGGCGACACCGTCAATAAAGAGGTGGAAAAGACCGTCGGCGACACCGTCAGTAAGGAGGTCGAGAAGACCGTCGGCGACACCGTCAGCAAGGAGATCGAAAAGAGCGTCGGCGAGACCGTCGGCAAGGAGGTCGAGAAGACCGTCGGCGAAAAGGTCGAAGAGACCGTCGAGAAGACCGTCGGTGACACCGTCAACAAGGAGGTCAGCGAGGTCGCAGACGACGTCAGCGACACCGTCAGCGAGGAGGTAACGGGGAAAGTCGAGGAAACGGTGGGCGAGACGGTCGAGAAGACCGTCGGCGAAAAGGTCGAAGAGACCGTCGAGAAGACCGTCGGCGAAAAGGTCGAAGAGACAGTCGAGGAGACCGTCGAGAAGACCGTCGGCGAAAAGGTCGAAGAAACCGTCGAGGAGACCGTCGGCGAAAAGGTCGAAGAAACCGTCGAGAAGGCCGTCGGCGAGAAAGTCGAAGAGACCGTCGAAGAAACCGTCGACGAAAAGGTCGAAGAAACCGTCGAGGAAAAGGTCGAAGAAACAACCGACGAAAAGATCGACGAAACAGGCGACGAAAAGATCGACGAAACCGCCGAGGATCAGGACGGCGACGACGTCGACTATCGACGCGGCGACTCGTAGCCCCGACCGACAGAGCGACTGAACGACACCCCCTCCCCTACCCCCCTTCTGAATGCGTAATTTAGAACCGTCTTTATTGAGCAATCCGAAGGCAATAAACCGTGACGCCCGTTATTGGTAGTATAAGCATGGGCCAGCACGACTTGGATCGGAGTCTCGGGTTGTACCCGACGATGATGATCAGCATGGGTGCGATGATCGGGAGCGGGATCTTCGTGCTGCCGGCTCTGGGATACAAGAAGGCCGGGCCGGCGGTGATCCTCGCCTACGTGCTGGCCGCGCTCGTCGTGTTGCCGGCCGCGTTGTCGAAGGCCGAGATGGCGACGGCGATGCCGGAGTCCGGGGGGACGTACCTCTACATCGACCGGGCGCTCGGCCCGTTGTTCGGGACGATCGCCGGGGTCGGGGCGTGGTTCTCGCTGGTGTTCAAGAGTTCGTTCGCGCTCGTCGGACTCGGCGCGTACCTGCTGCTGTTCGCGCCGCTCTCGCAGGGCGCGGTGGTGTACGTCGCGCTGGCGCTGGCGGTGCTGGTCGTCGCTCTGAACGTCTCAGGGACGAAGATGAGCGGTGGGATACAAGCGGTCATCGTCACGCTGGTCGTCGCGGGACTGCTCGCGTACGTCGTCAACGCCGGCTTCGCGATCGACGCCGCGAAGTACACGCCGTTCAGCACCGACGGGAACCGGGGCGTCATCACGGCCGCCGCCTTCGTCTTCGTCTCGTACGCGGGCGTCACGAAGATCGCGAGCGTCGCCGAGGAAGTGAAAGACCCCGGGAAGAACCTCCCGCGCGCGATGCTCGGTTCCATGGCCGTCATGACGGTCCTGTACATCGCGGTCGTCGGCGCGATCATCGGCCTGAGCGACCCGAACGTGCTGAAAACGGGCGGACCCGGCGGGACGGCGTCGCTCACGCCGATGGCGGACGGCGCGGGCGCGCTCCTCGGCGGCGCCGGCGTGCTGTTCATCTCCGTGATCGCCGTCGTCGCGCTCACGAGCATGGCGAACGCCGGCGTGCTCTCCTCCTCGCGATTCCCGCTCGCGATGAGCCGCGACGACCTCCTCCCGCCCGCGCTCCAGACCATCGACTCGCGGTTCAAGACCCCGCGGAACTCCGTGCTCCTCACCGGGCTCGTGTTGGTTCTGCTCATCGCGTTCGTCCCGGTGATCGAGCTGGCGAAGCTGGCGAGCGCGTTCCAGATCCTCGTCTTCTCGATCATCAACGTCTCGCTGATCGCGTTCCGGGAGGCCGACCTGCCGGCGTATCAGCCCGAGTTCACCGCACCCGGCTACCCGTTCGTCCAATTGTTCGGGTTCGTCGCCGGTATCGCCCTGCTCACGCAGATGGGGACCGTCCCCATTCTCGGCGCGGTCGCGATCATCTTCGGGAGCGCCCTCGTCTACTTCGCGTACGGACGGCCCAGGACGGACCGAACCGGAGCGATCGGGACGATCCTCCGGGCCCGTCGCGGCGAGGAAGACGACGGCATCGCCTCGACGGAACCGAAGTGAGCGAGCGACTGAGGACGACCGGTCGGGACGCCGCCCGAGACTGGGTCAGTAGTCCCTGTTGACCAAGATCACCGGATCGCCGGTTTCGTTCGCGATCCGGTCCGCCAGCGTGCCGAAGATGCGGTCGCCGAGCCTGGACTCCGGCTCGTACATCACGACCGCGTCGTACTCGGCCGCGGTCCGGAGGATCTCCTCGTCGTGCTCGTCGCCGTCGACGACCAGCGTGTCGACCGCGTCGGCGTCGAACCCGTCCCCGATCAGGCGCTCGCGGGTCTCCGCGACGACGGCCTCCCCGTCCTCGCGAGACTGTCCGCCTTCGACGACGTGGAACAGGGTGATACGCTGCGTCGAGTCCTCGCTCAGGACCCGGATGAACCTCGGAAGTCGGTCGAGCTCGGCGACGTCCGGCAGCGGCACGAGGATCCGTCCGATCCCCTCGGTCGGAGCGGGGTCGAGCTCGGCGACGCACCCCTCCTCGGCCGCGACCTGCTGGATCGCGGCCGCCCGGTCCTTCCCGAATACCAACCGCGTCCGGACGGACGCGCCGGCGTCCGCGAACGCGCCCGCGACCTCGTCGAGCGTCGCCTGCGCGGCCTCGCCGAACTGCTCGCGCGCCGAACTGGCCGGCGTCTGCTCGGGGAGGTCGTAGTGGCCGAGGATGACGACCGAGAGCGAGGACAGGTCCTCGATCAGCACCGGCGACAGGGGCTCGGGGTCAGGGAGTTCGAGCGGAACGAGGATCGTGTCTGCCATGCCTCCCCGTTGCGGACCCAGAATAATAAACGGGGAGACTCACGACATCGCCGACGGTGTCTCGTCCTCGTCGACGAGGAACGCGTCGAGGATGTCTCCCTCGGACGACTCCTTCGGTAGCACGGTCACCACGTCGTCCGGCCGGATCGTCGTGTCGTCGACCGGGTGGATGATCGATCCGTCGCGCTCGATCGAAGTCACGATGGCGTCGCTCGACAGAATGCCGTTAGCCTTCGCCTCCGACGGAGAGTGATCCACGATCGGCGCGTCGTCGGTGACGCAGACCTCGATCACGGCGCTGCCGTCCGCGAGCGTGACGGTGTCGGTGACCACGGACCGTTTGGAGTCGTCGGAGAGGAACCGCGAGTACGGGGTGTGTAGCTCCGTCTGGAGCAGTTCCTCGTCTTCGATCCGAATTTCGAGCCCCGAGAGCGCGCGCGCGATCTCACGGAGGTCGCTCGTCTCCTCGCCGACCGCGACCACCTGCAGGTCCCGACGACCCGCCATCAGCACGCGAACGTTGATCACGCCCGGAATGGACCGGGCCGCGAGCGCCAAGCGTTCCCGCTCGTCGGCGGGGACGGTACACATGAACACCGAGGTGAGTCGGCCGCCGGCCTGCTCGAAGTCGACGATGGCCGTGTAGCCGCGGATCACGCCCGCCTCTTCGAGGCGCTCGATCCGGTTCCGGACCGTTCCCGCCGAGACGTTCATGCCGTCCGCGATCATCGGCGCAGAGGTGTTCCGGGCGTCCGACATCAGCGCGTGGATGATCTGCCGGTCGATGTCGTCGAGGTGATGACTCACGGCGGATCGTCCCCCGTGCCGGTCGAAACCGGACCGTGCCGTCGAGCGCTCTTCATACCGTAACGTAGCTGCCAGAGTGTGATATGGCTTACTCACGCGACCGTCGCGGGACGGGGCGGCCGCTACCGAGAGAACAGCGACCTCAATAAGAGACCGACCGCGGGGAAGCGCCGTTACTCGTTACCGAACATCTGGCGCTTGTTAAGCCTAAACGTCTTAATATATGGACTGAGTTAGGCAATATGCGATGAACGTCGACGACGCTAGCAACACACAAAACAAGCTCGATCGGCAGTGGACACTGCTTGAAGAGAGCGATATCGACGGATCCGACCGAAAGGCGATTCACGATTTCGTTCGCATGGAGCGACAGGGGAATCAGGACAGGGCCTCCAACACGCTGTACCGGGATCTCAGTAGTCTTCGAAATGCCTCCGACCGGGCCGCAGTCCCCCTCGTCGAGATGGACCGATCCGACTACCGCGACCTCATTCGGACCCTCACCAAGCCGAAAGACTAGGACGGGTACGGGCTCGAACCCAACGGAAGCGGTGTGAGGGGATACAAGGCGGCTATCAAAGTCTTCTTCGAGTGGCTGGACGACGAACCGGAGTACGGGGAGTTCAGCTTCTACGAGGGAATCGACACGCCCTCCCAGAGCATCAGCCGTGTCAACGAAGACGAGATCCTCAAACCCGAGGACATCGAAGCGCTGAAACAGCACACTAAGAACCACCGAGACCCGGCACTCATCGAGTTCTTGGTCGACAGTTGCGCTCGCGCCTCCCTGGCTCTTCAGCTTCGAGTCAAGGACATCCACGACCTCAACACTAAACGTCCCTACTTCACTCCGAACCCGAACGGATCCAGTCACAAGGGCGCGCCGGACAGGCGGTACCCGATCCTCCAGAGCAGTGCCGAACTCCGTACCTGGCTCAACCAGAACCATCCCGATCCGCGGGATGAATCCCCCCTCTGGCCGGTCCTCCGGAACTACGACTACGACAACCCGGAGGAGTGTGCCCTCAGTACCGACGCGTTGCGCAGCATGCTCAATATCTGCGCCGACCGTGCCGACATCGAGAAGCCGGTGAACCCCCACAACTTCCGACACACCGGAATCACCCGCCTGTCCCGAGAGGGACTCCAGCCCCAGCAGATCCAACACATCGCCGGCTGGAACGACGACCGAATGCTCCAAGCCTACGACCACACGACCGACCGGCAGCGGAACGAGAAGATCCGCGTCGAGACTGGATACGTTGAGGAAGCAGACGACGGCACCGGCCCGTCGAAGCCGAAGACGTGTGGTAACTGTCGCGAGACCCTCAAACCGACCGCCCAATTCTGTCCGCGGTGCGGTGCTCCCGCCGACCGGAAGACCGAAGACGCCATCGACGAGCAGGACAATCGAATCATCGAGTCTGCCGCACAGGCCGACACAGAGCTCGCCAGTGCCGTGCTGGAGTTCCGGCAACTCCTCAACGACTCGCCCCGGCTCCGGCGCGAGCTGCTCGACGTGTGAGCAGCTCACTGGTCTTCCCCACCGTCGGTTAGTGCGATAGCTTTCTCAGCGTCTTCTGAGATCGGTAAGTCAGAATCGGCGAGTTCAGAGAACGTATCGAAATGGGTCTCAATGAGCTCTTCGACTGAAGTCTGTTCGTCACGCTGTGCTGCTGGGTCCGCGTTATCGTGGGATTCGGTCATGTTGTCCGTTTGGTGCCGGGCGATCCCGGTCGACGTACACGGACAGGCTCACCAATGAGAGGATTCTCGACGAAAACCCCGAAACAGCTTTATTAGTCGAAAATCGACTCATAGTTAGCCGGCAACGGTTAGCTGTCATGGCTGGCCTGTCCGGTCGCAAGTTTGCTTCAGATGTCGGCGGATTCCTTGGCCGGGGCCTGCCGACATCGCCTGATACAACGTTGAACGCTGCGTATCGTAGGACCGGGCTGTTCCCGGTCTCGTGCGTGGCTTCTGGCCGACTACCGTACTCATGGCCGCTGGCCGTGAGTTGAGTCGGGTGTCCTCCACGCTTGTCTAGACGAGTGGCCGCCACCGATAAAATTATTCCGGCACACAGAGAACAGACGATTAGGTGGATTTCGACTTGTATGAGTGACGATGAGCAAGACAAAGACCGGGGACTGTTCACGGGTGGCGAAGGAGCCGACGACAACGACGACCTCCCCAGCGAATCGCTTTTAGATCCTGTTGACCGTCCACGCGGTATTCTCTCTCCGACTGACAGAGAGTACCTTTGTGGCCTGAAAGACTATAGCCACGACCAGACAGTACTTAATCGCCGCCAGGCGATACGAGAGCGAACTATCGAGGGGATCCGTGATTTCAATCTGCTCTGGCTCCTGCTAGAGCAGACGGAATGGGAGAAGGTCATGGAGGCGTTCGATACCGAGGAACTCAACACTGCCTTCTCATCGATACTGGCGTTCATGTACATCGGAATCGACCAAGACACCGGCCGAATGAGACAGATATTGGAGCGTGGCCTCTACCTCGGTGCCAACTACGACACGTCTGGTCGGTGGTCGGAGAGGGCAAACACCGTTAACGTGGATATCGATATCGAATACGAGCCCAACGTCGATCAGCTCTACGAGAGAGTACAAGACGGTGAAGGCGGACAGTTGACCCCTGGAGAGATTGGTGCGTTAGTTAAGGCCGGAAAGCTCGACCCCGCAGACCTCGAAGAGCTTGAAGGCACAAATGAAGCGTTTCCAGGTGTTTACGCCGGTGGAACAGTTGAGTCGAACCAACACGAAGACACTGACGCGTGACTCAGCGTCAGAGCCTATCCCTTGCCATGTTCCAGTCACGGTGACCTCAGTTACTCCAAGCCGAGATCGAAATTTTGACGTGTCTGCTAAAATCATCAACCGCTGACAGTGTCGGCGTGCAAGATACAGAGGATACAGTCAGCACGAGAACTGAGTTATTCCATCCACCTGAATCAGCCGACAGAATACGCTTACATATTGATCACCGAAATTTCGGTTAGCCGAGCGAATTAAAACTTGATCCGGTAGCCATCATTATCATTCTTTTGATCAAGAATAAGGTGGCTGAGGTGCCCAATAAAGAAAGATATTGCCACGATCGGTGAAAGAACGAACCTAAATGAATGCAACATGGTATTTCGAAGCAAATTATAAGTCAATGCTGCCAATCCTAAACCCACTAATCCCCGGTCGTGTTAACTTAAG
>NZ_NHPF01000089.1:0-29991 GCF_002252925.1 Halorubrum sp. Ea8 | reverse complement strand
GAGCGCACCGAGCCGCGCGAGTCGTCGCGGCTGGGGCTTTGAAGCTGTTCGCTACCGATCCAGAGGCACTCACCTATAGCCGAGCGGCTGGGGCTTTGAGGGCGTTCACTGCCGAGTCGCCAGCATCGACTTATAAACGAACGCGTGCGACCTTCAGAACCGAACTCACGGTCCCGTCCGAAACGACCGATCAGGAGACGAACTTCAGCAGGTCGTCGCGGTTGTGCTCGTGGAAGCGCGTCCGGAGGCACTCCTCCAGCGCCTCGATGTCGCCGCGCTTCGCGCACATCGGCGCGATCCGATCGGACCACTGCTGCCACGGCGGGTACAGTCCCAGCCGGTCGCAGATCTCGTCGAGCCGCTCGTCGAGGTCGTCGATCTTGTCGGTCTTGTTGACGGCGACGATGGGCTCGACGCCGACGTCCTCCAGGAAGCCGTACATCTCCACGTCGTGGGGGATGTTCCCGCGCTCGGCGTGGCGGTCGATGATGTCGACGGCGGCCTTCCCGTCCATCACGACGACGCCCGCGAGGATGGAGTCGGCGTTCTCCTCCAGGTAGCGAACGATGTTCGTCTTGATCGCCTCGCGGTGCTCCTCCTCGACGCCGGACATGAAGCCGAACCCGGGCAGGTCCGTGAACATGAACCCCTCGCTGGCCCAGTCGAAGTGGTTCGGCTGCCGGGTGACGCCCGGCTTGCCGCCCGTCGAGAAGTCGTGACCCGTGAGCTCGCGCATCAGCGTGGACTTGCCGACGTTCGAGCGCCCCACGAGGACGACCTCGGCGTCGCGGTCCGGCCGGTCTTCGAACATACGCGTACGTGGGCGACTGAGCGGTTTAAAAGGCGCGTCGTCGGCCTCGGCCCGCAACGCCGACCGCGGCGTCCTCAGCGGGCCGTGCCGACATCGTCGCCGACCGCGCTCGCCGCGCCCCCGGCCGGCCCGCTTTCGATGCGATCGTTCACGGTCGCGAACGCCGAGCCGAACATCCGGAAGACGGCGACCTGCCCGTAGAACTGGACGAACGGGACGAGCAGGAGGCCGACGACGGTGACGGCCAGCACGGCGGTCGCGATCCAGACGACGACCGCCACGACGATGGGCATGAGCACCGCGACGAGGTACTCGGTACTGAACAGGGCCGGCTTCAGGAGGTCCGCGTCGAACGCGGCCCCCAGCTCCCCGCGGGCCGCGTACGCCGACAGCGCGGCGGGAACGGCGTAGTAGACGAGGAACAACACCGGGATGAACGCCAGCGTCAACAGCAGCCCGACGACGCCGACGAGCGCGCCGGTGTCGCCGCCGATGGCGCCGCCCGCTCCGGACACGACCCCGACGACGACCGCGTACACGACCACCGGGATCACCGTGTACGCGATCGTGATGATCGTCCCGACCAGACCCTTCATCAGCAGGTCGCCCCAGTCCGTGAACTCCGGCGGCACCTCGTCGCCGCCGATCGTCTTCTCCAGAACCCGAACGAGGTAGCCGACGATGATGAACGCCGGGACGACGAGGACCGAGAGGAACCCCAGCACGCCGCCGATGACGATTCGCCCGACCCAGTCGCCCCGTATCGGATACGAGAGCCCGTCTTCTAACATACGCCGAATCAACACCGATCTGATATATAAGACCGACGGTGAGTATCGGCCGATCGACCGATCGACCGGCGGACCGGACCGAATCGCGACCGGCGACGCCTCTCGCCTCGGGTCCGCGTTCGGGGGTTACTTGTCGCCGGGCGCGCTCCCTCTCGCATGGACAAACAGGCCGTCCGCGAGGCCGTCTGGGACGCGTTCGAGGCGGGCGACCAGGCGCGGTTCCCGTTCCCGCCCCACGACCGGATCCCGAACTTCGCCGGGGCGGACGCGGCGTGCGAGCGACTGACCGAGACCGCCGAGTGGGCCGACGCCGCGACGCTCAAGTGCAACCCCGACGCGCCGCAGTTACCGGTCAGGCGCGCGGCGCTCCGCGCCGGCAAGACGGTGTACGTCGCGCAGCCCCGCCTGCGCGATCCGAACCCGTTCCTCCGGCTCGACCCCGACGAACTCGCGGGGTCCGACCACGACGCCACCGACCGCCCGACGGTCGACGACGCCACCACCGTCTCTGGCATCTCGACGCACGGCACGCCGGTCGCGCCCGAGGACGTCCCGCACGTCGACCTCGTGGTCGCCGGCTCGGTCGCGGTGACGACCGACGGCGCGCGGATCGGCAAGGGCGAGGGGTACAGCGACTTGGAGTGGGGCGTGCTCCGCGAGCTCGACGCGGTCACCGACCAGACGACCGTCGCGACCACGGTCCACGAGCTGTCCGTGATCGACGGGCCGGAGTCGGCGCTCGCCGGCGACCTCGGCGACGAGCGCGGCGCCGCCCCGTCACCATCGCTCCCGGCTCCGGACGCGCACGACGTCCCGCTCGACCTGATCGTCACCCCCGAACGGATGGTCCGAACCGAGACGCCCTACGAGCGCCCGTCGGGGATCGACTGGGACGCGCTCGACTCGGAGCGACTGGACGAGATCCCGGTGCTCGCCGAGCGGGCACCGGAGCGAAAATAGGAGGGACTCGGTCGGCCGACCGCGGACCGCTCAGTTCGGATTCCTCAGTCCGCGTGCTTCGGCGACGGCGCGGACCGCTCCGTGCGGTGGTCGGCGACGTGACCGCACTCGGGACAGACGATGGTGCGCTCGTCGCCGTCGCTGACGACGAGCCACCCCTCCGAGACGGGGTTCTGGAAGCTGCACTCCGCACAGAAGAGGACCGACTTCCGGCGGGACGACCGGGGACCGCTGGCGACTGCGTTCATGTATTCCCGTAGTATCCGGACGTATATGGGTCTTGTTCGACCTGATCGTTCGGTATGTTCCGATCTGTGAATCAAAAACACGACGCTATTCGATCCAAACCGCTACGATCGTTTCGAGAAGTTGAATAAAACGACCGACGCCGGTCGCCGTCGTTTCCGGTCGATCGGCCCCTACCGCGCCAGCGGCATGTTGTAGCTCGTCTCCGCCGCCATCACGTGCTCCCACGTCGCCTCGCACTCGCAGGAGACCTGGTCGAAGACGCTCGGGTCCTGGCGCTTGTCGAAGTCCTTGACCGCGGTCTGGACGCGGTCGTCGCACTCGCCGCAGTTGTGCGCGCCGCGGTCGGAGCCGTGTCCGACCGGATCGGAGACGACGATGGCGTCGACGTCGGCGGTCTCCTCGAGGACGTGCGCGACCGACCAGAGCCACGGCGGTCGGTAGCCGCCCTCGAAGAACAGCTCGTCGACCATCGTGTAGCGCTGGACGTTCGTCGGGTTCATCGAGACGGTGTGACACCCGTCGACGTCGGCGCAGCGACGGATCGAGTCGATCATGTCGGCGGCGGCCTCCGGCTCCGCGAGGAAGGGCGGCTTCATGAGGAGGTACGCCTTGATCCCCACCTCCGCGTCGAACTCGCCGTCGGCGTCGGCGGCCTCGGCGCAGGCGTCCTCGAAGTCGGCGAAGTCGAAGTACTTGTTCACGCAGTCGTGGCGGACGCGGTCGGTGGCCGTCTCCAGCCCGACGGCCACGTCGGTCGCGATGCCGTGGTCGGCGAAGTCGCCGATCTTCTCCCGGCTCACGAAGTCCGGCAGCGACTCGACCACGATACGGTCCCGGTCCGCGAACGTCTCGGCGATGGCCCGGCGGGTCTCCGCGGGCACCTCGCGCTCGTCGAGGAACGAGCCCGACGTGTAGATCTTGATCAGCTCGGCCGGCGCGTCCGCCTCCTCACGCTCGTGGTCGAGACACACCTCGATCTGGTTCATCAGGGACTCGTGGGCCACGCTCCCGCCCTCCACGGACTCGGCGACGTAGCCGCACATCGTGCAGCCGCCGGCGCGGGCCCACCGGCAGCCGCCGGTGTTCAGGATGATCGTGAGGGAGTTGACGACGCCGTCGGGCGTGTTGTCCTCGTCGATCCACACGCGGGTCGGCTGCGTCGGGTCGTACGTCTCCGAGCGCTCGGCGCGGATGTCGCGCATCACGGCGTTGTGCGCGTCCATCCCGCGCCCCTGCTCGTACGCGTCGGGGCTCGGCTTGCTCATTACCGGAGGAAGCGGGCGAGCGCGTAAAGCCGTGTCGTCATCGAGGAACGTGGAGTCCTCCCCGCAGCGACGGAACCCTAGTTACGGCCGGACCATCGTTGCCGGAGCGCGTACCCTCCCACGCCGGCGATCGCGCCGAGCGCGTTGACGGCGACGTCTCTCCGGGCGAACGATCGCCACGGGATCGTCGACTGCACGAGTTCGACCCCGAACCCGAACGCGACCGCCGTGCCGACGGAGACGACCAGTCCACGACGGGTCGCTCCGGTCGTTCGAGCCAGGAGCGCGGCGAGGACCGCGTAGCCGACGAAGTGGAGCGGATCGGTGGGCCCGATCCCGAGCGCGGCGAGCGACGAGACGACTCCGCTCCCGTCTCTGCCCGCGGCCAAGCCGCCGGGTACCGGGACGACCGACGAGAGGAACAGCACGAGCGCGAACGCGCCGGTCTCGATATGCCGGCGAACAGTCGACGCACCCCCCTCCCGATCGGGATCGGCCACGCGGCGTCGTTCTCGCCGGACGTAGTTAGCCGTGCGGAATGGCGGCGACGGAACGGGACCGGATCGGGACGCCCGAACGGCGGTTCCGCGACGGTCCCGTCGAAACCGCTCGATAGCACTCCCGCTGGCACGCGCGTGTGGTCCCGTTTCGAACCCCTCGTCGTCTGCGGATCTCCGGATTGCCAGCCTCGTCGGCGTTTATGTACCACAACGCTCGTGGCCGGGGACCGATGTAACGCATATCGGTTTCGGTCGGAGGTGAACATCTAACACGCTGTGGTACATCTATAATGAACGAGCATTACATGACTGAAATGGGTGGCTACAGAGACAGAGTTGCACAGGTCGATCTCGGCGAGGGAGCGGTCAACTACCACGGGATCGACGAGGAAGACGCGGAGAAGTACATCGGCGCGCGCGGGCTCGGCGTCAAGTACGTCTTCGACGCCGGTCCGGACGTGGATCCGATGGGGCCCGACAACCGGTTGGCCTTCATGACGGGGCCACTCACGGGGACCCAGACCGTGATGAGCGGTCGGATCGCGCTCGTGACGAAGTCCCCGCTGACGGGAACGGTCACCGATTCGCACCACGGCGGCTGGTCCGGTGCCCGACTCAAGTGGGCCGGACTCGACGGGATCCTCCTCGACGGCGAGAGCGAGGACCCCGTCTACCTGTTCGTCGAGGACGGCGAGGTCGAGACGCGCGATGCCTCCCATCTGTGGGGGAAGGGCGTTCACGACACGGTCGACGCTCTCGGCGAGGAGGTCGACGGGTCGGTCGGCAAGAACCTCTCCGTAATGGCTATCGGGCAGGGCGGCGAGAACGGCGTTCGCTACGCCTGCGTGATGAACGAGGACGACCGTGCCTCGGGTCGCGGCGGCACGGGTGCCGTGATGGGCGCGAAGAACGTGAAGGCGGTCGTCGTGAAGAGCGGCACCGACATGCCGAAACCGGCCGACCCCGAGACGTTCCAGGAGGGGTACCAGCAGGCGATGGAGGTCATCCGCGAGTCGGAGGTCACCGCGCCCAACGAGGGCGGGCTCTCGATGTACGGGACGAACGTCCTGATGAACGCGACCGAGGAGATGGACGGTCTCCCGACGAAGAACGCGAAGTACACCTCGACCGAGGCGTACAACGACACCGAGGGGATCGACGTCGACGCCGAGCGCGTCTCCGGCGAGAACGTCCGCGAGAACATCCTCGTCGACGAGCCGACCTGTCACTCCTGCCCGGTCGCCTGCAAGAAGGAGGTCGAGGTCCAGTTCCAGCACAAGGGCGAGGACATGAACGTCCGCACGGAGTCGTACGAGTACGAGTCCGCGTGGGCGCTCGGCCCGAACTCCGGACACACCGACCGCGACGAGATCGCGCTGATGCTCCAGCGCTGTAACGACCTCGGCATCGACACCATCGAGGCCGGCAACATGATGGCGATGGCGATGGAGATGAGCGAAGAGGGCAAACTCGACGGCGTCGGCCACCTCGACTGGGGCGACTCCGAGACGATGGTCGACCTCCTCGACGAGATCGGCCACCGCTCCTCGGACCTCGGCGACCTCCTCGCGGAGGGCCCCGAGCGCGTCGCCGACGCGAAGGACGCCCACGGCAACAAGCTCTCGGTCAAGGGCCAGACGATGGCCGCCTACGACCCGCGCTGCATGAAGGGAATGGGGATCGCGTACGCGACCTCCAACCGCGGCGCGTGCCACCTGCGCGGCTACACGCCGGCCGCCGAGATCCTCGGGATCCCGGAGAAGGTCGACCCGTACGAGTGGGAGGGCAAGGGCGAGCTGACCGCCACCTTCCAGGACCTGCACGCGGTGTCGGACTCGTTCGACATCTGCAAGTTCAGCGCGTTCGCCGAGGGGATCGAGGAGTACGTCCTCCAGTACAACGGTATGACCGGCCGCGACGTCTCCGAGGACGAGCTGTTCGAGGCGGGCGAGCGGGTGTACAACCTCGAACGCTACTTCAACAACCTCGCCGGCTTCGACGGCGCGGACGACACGCTGCCGAACCGCTTCATCGACGGGCACCCGGACGCCATCCCCGGCACGGGCGCCAGCGAGGGCGAGCTCTGCGAGCTCGACGAGATGAAGGCGGAGTACTACGAGACCCGCGGCTGGGTCGACGGCGTCGTCCCCGACGAGAAGCTCGCCGACCTCGGCATCGACATCGGCCCCGGAACCGGCGTCTCCGCCGGCGACTCCGCGGCTCCGGCCGACGACTGAGGACGGTCGCCCCGTCCCTGCCGACCGCCAGCCATTTTTTAGTGTCCCGGGCCGGTAGCGGGGCGCATGGCGCACGACCCGCTCTCGCCCTCCGAGGCCCTCCGCACCCGACTCGGGACGGCCGCCGCGACCGTGGCCCTCCTGACGTTCGTCTACTCGGTCTTGATTCTCGGGCAGATCCTGCTCGGCCTCATCGTCGCGTTCGGACTCACGTTCGGAGCGTACCTCAGTTACCGCACGTTCGCCGTCCTCGACTCGGTCGCCGACGCCGCTCAGCGGTTCGCCGCGGTCAGGGAGCGCGAGGCCGAGCGGGGATCCCGCTTCGGCCGCGCGACCGATCGCGACGAGTCGGCCGGTGACGGCCTCGGAGACCGCGAGGCGTCTTCGCCCGATCGACTCACCGATCGCGATCGGTAGCGGCGGCCCTTTTAAGTCCTAAGCCGTCCATTCCGCCCGGCATGAACGCCCGTCCCCTCGCGGCGCTCGGCGTCGCGATCACTACGTTCCTCGTCGTCGCCGCCCTTATCACCGAGGCGCTCGCCGCCCAGATCGCGTTCTCGGCGATCGTCGGGCTGCCGGTCGGCATCGCGGCCGGGATCGTCACCGGAGCCGCGACGCGGACGCGGCTCTGGCGCTCGCCGCGGGCGCGACCGGCTCTGCTCGGGATCGCCGCCTTCGGGTACGCGATCCTCGCCGTCGCCGCCGTCTCGTACGCCGTGCCGCCCGCTCGCGGGCTCGTGAGCGTCGCGACCGCGGTCCCGTTCGCCGCGGTCTGCGCCGTCGCGGCCGCCCTTCTCGCGCGGCGTTATCCGGAGCGGATCCGATAAGAGCGCCGGGCGGCGTCCGGGCCGACGGGCGGCCGGGTCGTGCGCCTCACGCGAAGACGACGAACCGAAACAGCCACAGCACGCCCATCCCGACCGCGATCGTCGCGAACACGTTCTCCGTCCGCCACGCGACGACGCCCGCGACGGCGCCCGCGATCAGCCGCTCGTCGAGGAGGGTCGCGGCGACGGAGGGGCGCAGCGTCACCAGATCGGGGAGCACGAGCGCGGCGAGCACCGCGGGCGGGACGTACCGCAGTGGGCGTTTTACCCGGGCGGGCACCTCGTCGATCCGGCCGAACAGGTGGATGAAGGAGAGCCGGAACCCGTAGGTGGCGATCCCGATGAGGAGGATGGCGACCCAGACGCGCGGGGAGCCCGTGCCGAGGGGCGCGCCGGTCACGCCTCGACCACCTCCGTCGCGAGGCCGACGGCGATCCCCGTGACCGCGCCGACGAGCAGTCCGAGGTTCAGCGGGAGGCCGGCCGCGACGACGGCGACCGCGCCGGCCGCGACGCCGGCGGCGGTCGTCGGCCGGTCCTTCATCGCGGGGACGAGCAGCGCGAGGAAGACGAGCGGCACCGCGAACGTGAGCCCCCACGCGTCGGGGACGCCGGCGCCGACCACGACGCCGACGACCGTGCCGATCTGCCAGACGACCCACAGCGACGCGGCCGCGCCGAGGTAGTACCGCCAGCGGCTCCGGGCGGAGTTCTCCTCGAACTCCGCGACCGAGATGGCGTACGCCTGGTCGGTGAGCACGTACGCGAGGCCGGCCCGGAGCCGGCGCCCGTACTCGGCGAAGTACGGCGCGATTGAGGCCGAGTACATCACCATCCGGACGTTGATCACGACCGCCGTCCCGACGACGACCGCGAGGGGGGCGTTCGATCCGAGGAGGTCCAGCGCGGCGAGCTGGGAGGCGCCGGCGAACACGATCACGGACATGCCGACCGCCTCCGCCAGCCCGAGGCCGGCGTCGACGGCGGCGATGCCCGCGACGAGCGCGAACGGGACGATACCGAGCATGAGCGGCGACACGTCGCGCACGCCGGCCCAGAGGTCGCCGGCGGCGTCGCCGCCGGCCGCGTCGCCGTCGACGGTGTCGCCCTCGACGTCGTCGGTGAGCTCTCCCTCCACGGTCACTCCCGGGGGTAGACCGGCTCGTCGTACTTCGCGGCGAGGTGATCCGCGTGCTCCAGCTTCGCGTTCGCCTTGCGGAACGTGCCGAGCAGCGAGTGGACCTCCCGTTCGGTCGGGTGCGCGCGCCCGAGTAGCCGGCGCATCAGCAGCGCGTTCTTC
Organism: Halorubrum sp. Ea8; assembly: GCF_002252925.1. Lineage (NCBI taxonomy): Archaea > Methanobacteriati > Methanobacteriota > Halobacteria > Halobacteriales > Haloferacaceae > Halorubrum > Halorubrum sp. Ea8. Next base: position 21,052 of record NZ_NHPF01000089.1, on the reverse strand, counting down.
TCGCGGACGTGCTCGCGCTGGCCGGTCGCCGCGAGGAAGTCGCCGAAGAACTCGTGGAAGCGCTCCACGTCGCCCTCGGGGGCCCGCGTGACCGCCGTGTCCGGGAGCTGCGTCTCGTCGACGGTGAGCTCGCGGAGCTCGTACAGCAGCACGGTCGCGGCCTGTCCGAGGTTCAGCACGGGGTAGTCGTCGTCCGCGGGGATCGAGCACACCTCGTCGAGCCGCGAGAGCTCCTCGTTGTTGAGCCCGCGGCCCTCGCGACCGAACACGATCGCGGTCGGCGCGTCGACGGCCCGCAGCGACTCCCGGAGCTCGGCCGGCGTCTTGAACGGGAACCGCTCGTGGCTCCGGTCGTCCTCGCCGGTGATCGCGGTGGTGCCGACCGTGTGGTAGTTCGCCACGACCTCGTCGAACGTGACCGTGTCCGCGTTCGGAAGCACGTCCTCGCGGGCGTGGCCGGCGAAGCCGTACGCCTCGCCGTCCTCCGTCAGCTCCGGCGGGTCGACCAGCTTGAGGTCCGAGAGGCCGAAGTTCTTCATTGCCCGAGCGATGGTGCCGACGTTGCCGGGCGTCTCCGGCTCGACGACGACGACCACCGGCTCGCGGCGGGTGGATTGAGCGCGGTCGTCGCTCTCGGCACCGGCGTCGCCCTCGGCCACCGCGTCCTCGTCCGCGCCGCTCATCGGTTCGACGGGTAGTCGGTCGAGAGGTCGACGTCCTCGAACTCGTCTTCGTCCAGTTCGTCGTCGGCGTCCCCCTCGTCGTCTTTCCCGGCGAGTTCGAGGATGTCGATCCGGTCGCCCTCGAAGTCCTGCTCGACGCGTTCTTGGATCTCCTCTTGATCCGGCAGGTCCGGGAGCCCGTCGGGGTCCTCCTCGACGTGCTCGACGGAGCCGTACCCGTCCGGGGCCTCGTTGCCGGCCGCGACCCACTCGTGGAAGCGGTCGCCGAACTCCAGGCCGCCGGCGTGCTCGCTCCCGCCCGCTTCGCGGTACCAGTAGATCAGTTCGGGCTCGTGTTCGGGGCAGAGCAGCACCTCGCCGTTGGGCTCCCCGTAGACGATCTCGGCCTGGTTACAGCGGTGGATCTCGCTTTCGCCGTGTTCGAGGTAACAGACGTCGCACGGCTCCTCGACGAGCGAGACGAGCCTGAAGAGCCGCTCTCGGGGCCCTTCGGGGATCTCGTCGAGCGGCTTGAGCTCGCCGTCGTCGGTGAATATCTCCTCCTCGTCGAACCGCCATCCGCGGAGGCCGACGCTCACTTTCGCCATGCGAGCGCCTAGACGAGGCGCGGATAAAAGCGCGTCCTTCCCGGGACGAGCGCGTCGTTCCGGCCTCGGCGCCCAGGCGCGGGACCGCTCGACGACGCGCTCGAACGCTCGCCGTTCCCGCCGCGGGGCATATACGCGAGCGACTCGTACCCCGCCCGATGCGACGCCGGGACCTGCTGGCCGCGATGGGCGCCGGCTCGGTCGGGGGATTCGCCGGCTGTGCCGGCGTCGGACCGACCGCGAGCGACGGGGAAGCCGACGGCGAGCGCGACGGGAACGCCGACGACAGCGACGGGAAGGCCGACGAGAGCGACGGGGACGGCGACGGCGCGGATCGGGCCGCCGAGTGGCCGTCCGGCGCCTACGCCGACTACGACGTGACTCTCGTCGAGGCCCGCACCCCCGACGGCGACCGCCTCGGGAGGGTGACCGCCGCGATCGCCGAGACGGGCGAGCAGCGGTTCCTCGGCCTCAGCGACGCCGAGACGCTCCCCGAGGACGCCGGCATGCTGTTCGTCTTCCCGGCGCCGCGGGAGGACCTGACGTTCGTGATGCGCGAGATGTCGTTCGGGATCGACATCGTCTACGCCGACGCCGAGGGGACGATCGTCGAGATCCACAACGCGCCGGAACCGGGACCGAACGAGGACGGGAGCGAGCAGACGTATCCGGGGTCCGGCCGGTACGTGCTGGAAGTCCCGTATAAGTGGACCGACCGAAACGGCGTCGCGGTCGGGGACGTCTTGACGTTCGAGCTGTGACCCCGCTCAGCGAGACCGCTCGCTCATCGCCGGCTCGATCGACTTCAGTTCCGACGTTCGAGCGACGTTCACCGCGAGCACGACACTCATCACGGCGAACAGCGCCACGAGCGAGAGGGCGAAGACGGTCACCCCGACCGTCATGACCAGTTGGCTCCCGAGCAGTTCGCCCCCCATCGTCGCGAGGAGGGCGACTATCGCGAGTCCGAGCAGTCGATCTTCGGATTTCGTGTCCATACGCGTGCTTCGTGCCGAAGGGCAATAACGCGTGTCCGACGGCTGCCGCCATGTCTCACACTGACACGTGTCTCCGCTCGCTTGCGACCCGTTGCCATCCCTCACTCGCCCCGTTTATGATGCTCGCGCCCGTGGTACTGTTATGCGAACTGTGGACGCCGCGGGACTCGGAATCGGCGACGATCACCCGCCCCGGATCATGGGCGTGCTCAACGTCTCCTCGGAGTCGCCGTACGACCCGAGCGTGTACGACGACCCGGGCGAGGCGGCCGAGTACGTCGACGAAGAGCTGATCGGGGAGGGTGCAGACATCGTCGACGTAGGACTGGAGTCCGCCAACAAGGACCTCGACGTGCTCTCGGCCGACCAGGAGCTTGACCGGCTCGACACCGCGGTCGAGACGATGGAGTCGACCTCCGGCGACGCCGTCTGGTCGATCGAGACCCGGTATCACGAGGTCGCTGACGAGGCGCTCTCGCGCGGCTTCGACATGGTCAACGACATCTGCGGGTTCGCCGACCCCGAGATGCCTCGCGTCTGCCGCGAGCACGACGCCGCCGTCTCGAAGATGGCCTCGCCGCCGGACCTGGAGCGCCCGGGCGCCATCGAGGACGTCGACGACATCTACGAGGCGCTCTCGATGAACGGCCTCACCGACAAGACGATCCTCGACCCCGCCTTCGGCGGATGGTCCGAGGCGAAGACCCACGCCGACGACCGCGAGACGCTCCGCCGCTTACGGGAGTTCAGAGGGTACGGCCGGCCGCTGCTCGTCTCGATCAACCGCAAGAGCTTCTTGAAAACGATCGCCGGCCGGACCACCGAGGAGGCGCTCCCCGTCTCGCTGGCGGCCACGTCGATGGCGGTCGAGCGCGGCGCGCACGTGATCCGCACGCACGACGTCGCGGAGACCCGCGACGCGGCGCTCGTCGGCGCCGAGTTCGCCCGGGACCGAGTCCGGTCGGGACGCGACGCCGGCGACGTCGCCGTCGAGGAACTCGACGTGACGACCGCGCGGGAGGCGGAGCGCCACCTCGACCGGCTCGGCGCCGACCCCGCCGCCGCGGGCGACGCGGCCGTTCGAACGTACGAACTCGACGGCCTCCCGGAGCCGGCCGTCGGGGCGCTCCGGGCCGCGACCGCGGGAGCCGAGGGCGTCGACGGAGCGGTCTTCGCGCTCCCGGCCGCGGCCGACGCCGCCGCCGCCCCGCACTCCGCGACCGACGGCGGCGTACCCGACGCCGACGGGACCGGATCCACGGGACTTCTGATCTGTACGCCGACCGCGCTCTCGGCGGTCACGGCCGCGGTTTCCGGCGTGTCAGTCGCGCTCGATACCGCGCTCGAAACGATAGACGCCGGCTGGAAGTAAGAGAAAGTTTATGCCGTCGTGCAGACAACCGATCGACCGGACGCCGGAGGGGCACGCGGGTAGGGGTACTCTGTGCTACTCCGGCCCATACCATATTCCACCCCGCCAGCGGCGGCGCTGCGCGGCGCCGGGGCGGGCCGACCGATCCGCCCGCCCGAACACGGGGGAGCGAGCGTGAACTTCGAGACGTTCGAGCCGGTCTACGAGGCGATCCTCGCGGACTTCGGCTTCGAGCGGGCCGACGACGAGCGCGCCCGCGACGTCGCCGCCGGGCTGGCGACCCCCTTCCCGCTCGACCGCCTCGGCGACTGGCGCGGCGCGACGGTCGCGGTCGCCGGCGCGGCGCCGAGACTCGCCGACGACGTCGACCTCGCCCGCGGCGCCGACGTCGTCGTCGCCGCCTCGACCGCCGCCGACGTCCTCCGGGAGCGGGGCGTCGCGGTCGACTGCATGGTGACCGACCTCGACAAGAACCCGGAGACGGCGGCCGCGTTGACGCGCGAGGGCGTGCCGGTCGCCGCCCACGCCCACGGTGACAACCTCCCCGCGGTCCGGAAGTGGCTCCCTCGGTTCGACGACGAGTGGACGCTGGCGACGACGCAGGCGGCGCCGACGGGAGTCGTCGTCAACACCGGCGGATTCACCGACGGCGACCGCGCCGCCTTCCTCGCCGACCACGTCGGTGCCGGCCGTCTGGTCTTTCCGGGGTGGGAGTTCGACGACCCGGACGTCGGCCCGATGAAGGCGCGGAAGCTGGACTGGGCCGCTCGCCTGCTGCGGTGGCTCGAACGTCGTCGCGGCGAGCAGTTCGACGTTCTCGACGGACGGCGGGAGGAGGCGGACGCCGCGCTCGACTCGGTGCTGCCCGGCCGCGACTAGTACGGCGACGACTCGACGCGGGCTTTCGGCAGTAGCTCCTCGCGGTCGCGCGCCTCCAGCCACTCCACGAGCCGTACGAGCTGGTCGGTCGCCGCCTCGAACAGCCGCGCCGCCTTCTCGGGCGTCACGTCGGTCGGGTCGCCGAAGGCGCCGTTCGCGGAGTTGTCGACCGAGTCGAAGAACGTCCGGGTGCCGTGGACCATCGCGTCCGACTCCTCGAGGTGGACGAGCCCGTCGTCGCGGGCGTTCTCGAACTGGTCCTCGCGGACGAGCTCGGGGGCGATGTGGGTGATCATGGCGGTCTCCTTCGGCCCCGCGTGCGGGCCGTTGTGCTCGAACAGCTCGTCGACGAGCTCCGGGATCGACTCGTCCCACATCCACTCCAACGCGTACGTCGTCCCGTCCTCGTGGAGTCGGCGCGCGACCTCGCGGAGGTGCTGGACGTTGCCGCCGTGGGCGTTCACGTAGACGACCCGGTCGATCCCGTGGTACGCGAGGTTGCGGGTGAACCCCTCGACGTAGTCCCGGAACTCCGGCGGGTCGACCCACATCGTCCCCGGGAACTGCCGGTGGTGCGGGCTGACGCCCACGTCGACCGTCGGCGTGCGGACGACGCCGGTCTCCTCGGCGGCCGCGCTCGCGAGCGCCTCGGCGATGAGGTGGTCGGTCGCGAGCGGGAGGTGCGGGCCGTGCTGTTCGGTGGAGCCGAGGGGAACGAGCGCCACGGACTCGTCCGACAGCTTCGCCCCGAGCTCCGGCCAGGTCCGGTCGGCGAGATACATACCCGCAGGTGGTGTTCGGGACGTATGAACCCAGTCGTCCCGGCGCCGTTCGCCGTCTCGTGTGCGGCCCCCGCGGCGGCCGGCTCGGCGTCCGCCGCGACGGCCGCGGTCCGCCGGTCGAGGAGGGGGTCGTCCCGTGTCGCCACCCTTTTTGTGTCGTCCGGCCGAACTCGCTGGTATGTTCGGAGGAGGCGGCATGAACCCGCGGAAGATGAAACAGATGATGAAACAGATGGGGATCGACGTCGAGGAGCTCGACGCCGAGCGGGTCGTCATCGAGACGGCCGACGGCGACCTCGTCTTCGACGGCGCCCAAGTCACCAAGATGGACGCGCAGGGCCAGGAGACCTACCAGATCGTCGGCTCCCCGGAAGAGGTCGCCGACGCGGGCGCGGGCGGCCCCTCGGCGGTCGAGGGCGGATCCGCCAGCGCGGCCGACGAGACCGACGAGGCCGCCGACGTCGGTATCCCCGACGAGGACGTGGCGCTGGTCGCCGAGCGCGCGGGCGTCCCGCAGTCGACGGCCCGCGAGGCGCTCGAGGACAACGACGGCGACCTCGCCGCCGCCATCGCGGAGCTGGAGTGACCGGTTCGGCGTGACCGACGCCGCGTACCTCCTCGTTCACGAGGACCGGGAGTACCTGCTAGAGCCCGGCGAGGAGTTCGGCACCGACCTCGGCGTGCTCGAGGTCCCCGAAGACGTCGAGGGCGGCGACACGGTCGAGACGCACCTCGGCACCGCCTTCGCGGTCCGCGAGCTCCGCGGGCCGGACCTGTTCAACCACCTCGAACGCACCGGCGCCCCGATGATGCCCCGCGACGTGGGGCTCGTGATGGGCCACACCGGTGCGTCTGGCGGCGACCGCGTCCTCGACGCCGGCACCGGGACGGGGATCCTCGCCGCCTACCTCGGCCGGGCCGGCGCCGACGTGACCACCTACGAGATCGACGCCGAGTTCGCCGACGTCGCCCGCGCCAACATGGCGACCGCGGGGGTCGCCGACCGCGTCGATGTCCGCACCGGCGACCTCACCGAGGAGCTGGACGACCTCGCCGAGGGCGAGCCGTTCGACGCGCTCACGCTCGACACCGGGGACGCGCCGGCCGTCGTCGAGCGCGCCGACGAACTGCTCGTCTCCGGCGGCTGTCTCGCCGTCTACTCCCCGTTCGTCGAGGGTACCCGCGAGGCGGCCCTCGCCGCTCGTGATGTCGGTCTCGACGGTATCGAGACGCTGGAGACGATCCAGCGCGAGATGGACTTCTCGGAGCGCGGCTCGCGCCCCTCCACCGCGGGCGTCGGCCACACCGGCTACCTCGTCTTCGCGCGAGCGCCCTGAGCCGGCGCAACGTTCTTTCCGGTCCCGACGCACCGGTCCGTATGGCTCCCTCGACGGGCGGCGACGGCGCCGCCGCCGGCGACGACAGCGCCGCCGCCGCCACCGGCGGCGACCCCCCGACCGAGCCATCCGAGGTCGCCGTCGCGATCGACGAGTACGGCGACGCGCTCGCGGGCTCGATCGAGTCGGCGCTCGCGGGGCGGTCCGGCGTCGTCGCCGTCGGCGTCCCGCTCGGGCTCCTTCCGTCTGTCCTCGCGGCTCGGAGCCGAACCGCCGACGGCGAGCCGTGGCGGGTCGCCTGTCGCCCCGGCGCGGTCGACGCGCTCGAGAGGGCGTTCGTCCTCGGCACCGCCGTGGCCGAGTCGGTCACGGAGGGATCGATCGAGTTGCGGACGCTCACCGGCGAGGCCGTCTCCGCCGGCGACGCCTCGGCGGCCGAAACCGCACCGCGTTCGCTCGTGTTCGCGACGCCGGACCGCGTCGACGCCGTCGCCGGCCCCCGCGCGGACCGGACGCTCGTCTCCGAGACGGGCGACGCGACCGCCGCCGCGCGCGGCGCCGCATCGGCTCGGTTCGAGGCGGCGGCGCCCGCGCCCGTCGGGATGCCCTCGCGTACCCGGCTGCTGGCCGCGGCGCGCGGAGTCCTCGACGACCGCTTCGCGGACGACGTCGCCGCGGTCCTCGACGCGCTCGACTACGGGGCGGTCGGCCGAGTCGGGACCGTCACGGATCGGGCCCTGTTCGTCGCGCTGGCGGCCCGACACGACCATCTGTTCCGGGACCTCCGCCGATGGATCGACGGCGAGTGGAGCGCCGGTGAGTGGAGCACCGGCGACGAATCCGGGAGCGCCGGAAACGAACCCGGAAGCGCCGGGATCGGCGCCGACGGGGTCGGTCCCGACGGCGGCCGCGTCGCGATCGCGCCCGGTCAGGAGCTCACGGACGACCGCCGGGCGCTCGTGGAGCGGAAGCTGATCGAGTCGATCAAGATGCCGATGGGGCCGGGGCGCCCCCAGTTCCGTCTCAGGGCGGTCGACGAGGCGCTCCTCCGGGCCGAGCCGACCGAGGTGCTCAGCGTGCTCCGCGGGCGGTTCGCGCTCCCGCTCGACGAGGACGGCACGCTCTACCGCGGTCCCGGCGAGGAGAGCCGTCGACCGGTGTGGGACCGGCGGCGGTGACCGCCGGCCGCGCCTCCCCGTCGAGAGCGCGGACGTGACAAGAACTAACTCCCGGCGGCGCCCCCGAACGGATATGCCGAACTTCTCCGACAGGGTCGAGCGGATCTCCATCAGCGGGATCCGCGAGGTGTTCGAGGCGGCCGGCGACGACGCGATCAACCTCGGGCTCGGACAGCCCGACTTCCCGACGCCGGCGCACGCGCGTCGGGCGGCCGTCGACGCGATCGAGGACGGGAAGGCGGACGCCTACACAGAGAACAAGGGGATCCGGTCGCTCCGGGAGGCGATCGCGGAGAAGCACCGGGGGGACCAGGGGATCGACTTAGACCCCGCGAACGTGATCGCCACCGCGGGCGGGAGCGAGGCGCTCCACGTCGCGATGGAGGCGCACGTGAGCGCTGGCGACGAGGTCGTGATCCCGGACCCGGGGTTCGTCTCCTACGACGCCCTCACGAAGCTCGCGGGCGGCGAGCCCGTCCCCGCGCCGCTGCGCGACGACCTCACGATCGACCCGGCCGCGATCGAGGCGGCGATCACCGACGACACCGCCGCGTTCGTGGTGAACTCGCCCGGCAACCCCACCGGCGCGGTATCCTCCGAGGCGGACGTGTGCGAGTTCGCGCGGATCGCGGACGAGCACGACGTGCTCTGTATCTCCGACGAGGTGTACGAGTACACCGTCTTCGACGGCGAGCACTACTCGCCGATGGAGTTCGCGGAGACGGACAGCGTCGTCGTCGTCAACTCCGCCTCGAAGCTGTTCTCGATGACGGGCTGGCGGCTCGGCTGGGTGTACGGCTCGGACGAGCGCGTGGAGCGCATGCTGCGCGTCCACCAGTACGCGCAGGCCTGCGCGTCGGCCCCGGCCCAGTACGCGGCCGAGGGCGCGCTGCGCGGCGACCGCGGGATCGTCGACGAGATGACGGCCTCCTTCGAGCGCCGCCGCGACCTACTCCTGGAGGGGTTCGACGAGATCGGCCTCGACTGCCCGACCCCGCAGGGCGCCTTCTACGCGATGCCACGCGTTCCCGAGGGGTTCGTCGACGAGTGCATCGACCGCGGGGTGATCGTCGTCCCGGGCGAGGCGTTCGGCGAACACGGCCGCGGCCACGCCCGGATCTCGTACGCGACCGACGAGAGCGAACTCCGCGAGGCGCTGGACGCGATGGGCGAGGCGTACGAGGCGGTCCGCTGAGCGCCGACGAGAGAGCGCGGTCGCTCGGTCGGACGGCCGGGGGCGAAGTAGCGTCAACATCTGCCAAACAATTACCTCGAAGCATTACCCGGGCGCGGGAGGTTTCCGCAAGTTATACTGCGACCCACGGAGTACCGAGAGGTAATGGACCGGAACATTCAGGTCAGCCGCCTCGACCGGCGGGCCGTCGAGGACCAGGAGGTCGAGATCGTCGAGCGGAAGGGTATCGGACACCCTGACTCGATCTGCGACGGCGTCGCGGAGTCGGTGTCGCGGGCGCTCTCGCAGCTCTACTTGGACCGCGTCGGCAAGGTGCTCCACTACAACACGGACGAGACGCAGCTCGTCGCCGGCCGCGCCGCCCCCGCGTACGGCGGCGGCGAGGTCGTCGAGCCGATCTACCTGCTCATCGTCGGCCGCGCCACGAAGGAGTACGAGGGCGAGCAGCTCCCCGTCGACTCGACCGCGCTGGCGGCCGCCCGCGACTACCTCGCCGAGGCCATCCCGGAGTTGGAGTACGGAACGGACGTCGTCGTCGACGTCAAACTCGGTGAGGGCTCGGGCGACCTCCAGGACGTCTTCGGCGAGGAGACCCAGCAGGTGCCGATGGCGAACGACACCTCCTTCGGCGTCGGTCACGCCCCGCTCACGGAGACGGAGACGATCGTCCACGAGGCCGAGCGAGCGCTCAACGGCCGGTATCACGACGAGCACCCCGAGCTCGGCCCCGACGTGAAGATCATGGGCAAGCGCGAGGGCGACCGGATCGACATCACGGTCGCGGCCGCGATGGTCGACCGGTACGTGGACGGGCTGGACGCGTACGACGACGCCGTCAACGACGTGCGCGAGTTCGTCACCGGGCTCGCTCAGGACCACACCGACCGCGAGGTCCACGTCGACGTGAACACCGCCGACGACTACGACGAGGGGTCGGTGTACCTCACCGTCACCGGCACCTCGGCCGAGCAGGGCGACGACGGGTCAGTCGGGCGCGGGAACCGCGCGAACGGGCTCATCACTCCGAACCGGCCGATGTCGATGGAGGCGACCTCCGGCAAGAACCCCGTCAACCACATCGGGAAGATATACAACCTCCTGTCGACGCGGATCGCCGAGTCGGTCACCGACGAGGTCGACGGGATCCGCGACCTGCAGGTGCGCCTGCTCTCGCAGATCGGCCGCCCGATCGACGAGCCGCACGTCGCCGACGCGCAGCTCGTCACCGAGGAGGGGGTCGCGCTCGGCGACATCGAGGCGGAGGTCCTGACGATCGTCGACCGAGAACTGGCCGACGTCACCGACGTGACCCGGAGCGTCATCGACGGCGACGTCTCGACGTTCTGAGCGGCGGGACCGGAGGGTCGCTCCGCCTCGCCCCCCGACGACCGCAACCGATTTGAGGAGCCGGCGAGACCGATAGCGTGTGACGCGGGTGTGTCTCCTCGGCGATCCGGACGTCAACCTCACCTACGAGCTGCTGTCTCGCGAGACCGCCAGGGACGCGCTCGCGACGTACGACATCGAGGAGCCGTTCGCGAACAGCCTCGCCGTCGACACCGTGAGCCTCGGCGCCGCGGTCGCGCTGTTGAACGACCTCAACTGGTACCTCGTGCGCTTCGTCGACGAGGCGCTCGTCCGCGAGCCGTCGATTTCGACCGACGAGTGGCTCTCCCGCGGCCTCGCCCGCGAGGTCCGCGACGGCGCCGTCCCGCCCGAGGAGACCGACCAGCGCCTGAAGCTGTTCGGACTCGTGGACGGCCGGCCGGTCGAGCCGCTGTACGTCCGCCGGAAACAGGGCGAGACGCCCGAGTACGACCTCCGCGACGTGGAGGAGACGGTCGTCGTCCGGGTGAGCGAGTCCGAGTTCTCGGGGTAGCCGAAATCGACTTCCCCCTCCCCTCGCCCGGCGGAAGTTATAATTTAGTTAATCAGAATAAGCCGATCGATGGCCTCCGGAAACGCACTGGTCCTCGTCCCGATCCTGTGGGTCGTCGTGCTGGTGGGTTGGGCACCACTGCTGCTGTCCGAGCGCCTGCGCGACCTCTGTAGCCGGTGGCCGACCGGTCGGGTCGGCCTGAACTACCCGTTCCTCGTCGCGGTCGTCGTCTGCACCCATACCGCGGGATTTCTCGAGGTCGGCGTTCGGTTGCCCGCCGGCAGTCCGACGTTGCCGGCGTGGGCGTTCGGATCGACGCTTCTCGTCGCGGTCGGCGGCTGGCTGGCCGTCGCGGTCGTCCTCCCGGCGGTCCGCGACGTACGCCTCCCGGACGGGAGCCGACTCCTCCTCGCGGGCGGCGCCGCGTGGTACGGCGTGCTGGTCGCCGTCGCGTTCGCGGTGTTGGCCCTGGCGCTGTTCGTGCTGTTCTTTCCGGGGTGACGGCCGGCGACGAATGCTCACCCTCGGACCGCAGGTGCGACCGGTTCGGATACGATCCTACAAGTCGATTCGGGGAGCAGGAACGATATGGCACGCGTCACGGTCTGGAACGAGTACCGCCACGAGCGCGAGAGCGACGTCGTCGCCGACCTCTACCCCGACGGGATCCACGCGGTTCTCGCGGAGGTCTTCGAGGAGGCGGGCCACGACGTCCGCACCGCTACCCTCGACGAGGGCCCCGACCACGGGCTCACCGAGGAGGTCTTAACCGACACCGACGTGCTCACGTGGTGGGGCCACGCCGCCCACGACGAGGTGCGCGACGAGGTCGTCGACCGCGTTCACGAGCGCGTGCTCGACGGGATGGGACTCCTCGTGCTCCACTCCGCGCACTACTCGAAGATTTTCAAGCGGCTCATGGGCACCAGCTGTTCGCTGAAGTGGCGGGAGGCCGCCGAGACGGAGCGGCTCTGGACGATCGAGCCGGGCCATCCGATCGCCGACGGGATCGGCGAGTACATCGAGGTCGAGGAGGCGGAGATGTACGGCGAGCGGTTCGATATCCCGGCGCCCGACACGCTCGTCTTCAACTCCTGGTTCGCCGGCGGCGAGACGTTCCGCTCCGGCTGCTGTTACCGCCGCGGCAGCGGGAAGGTGTTCTACTTCCGCCCGGGCCACGAGACGTATCCGGTCTACTACAACGACGACGTCCGGCGGGTGCTCCGGAACGCGGTCGACTGGGCGGAACCGGGCGACGGTCCGAACCCGGAGTTCGGCAACGCCGACTCGATCGAAGCGATCGACACGAGCGACGACCGGACGGTTCACTAGCGGCGGTACGCGGGCCGCTCACACGCGGTCTCTCGGCCTCACGGCACGTCGCGAAGCTCCATGAACGCGGTCATCACGGCCGATTCGGCCTTCCTGAGGTGTTCCGACGCAGTGCTCGGAGCGGCGTCGATCCGCTCGGCGACCGCCTCGACGGTCGCCCTCCGCGGGGACTCGTAGTAGCCGCACTCCACGGCGGCCGCGAGGGCGTCGAACTGCCGGTCGGTCAGTCCCGGGTCGAAGAGGTCCTGCCGCCAGTCGTACTCGCCGATCCGGAGGACCGTGGTCTCGATCCGGTCGGGGAGATCCGCGAGCGCGTCGCCTAGCGGCCCCTGTGTCCCGATGAGCGTCAGCCGAGCGACCCCGTTCGGGCGGAAGTCGACCGGGGGGACGACGACCACGCCGGTCCGCTGGAGCGGGCCGAACATCGCCTCGTCGACCGCGTCGCGTCGCTGCGTGAGAAAGACGTAGTGGCCCGTCTCGTCGATCCGGGTGACCTCGAACTCCCGGATCCGGTCGACTGACCGAAGAGCGTCGGTGTACACGTCGATGTCGCCCTCCACGTAGAACAGGAACGTGTCGTCCGGTTCGTCGAGGACCGTTCCGTGGAGGAGCACGTCCCGATCCACCGCGTCCGACTCGTCGATCAGCCGGTGTATCGGATGGATGAGGTCAGGCGGATATCTGAGTTCGATCCGGAGATACTTCACGCCAGGCGATGGCGACGGTGAGGTTATAAAAACCCGCACTGAGCCGGCAGAAGCGTCGGGTCCTCCGGCCGCGTTCGTTGGAGTATGTCGACCGACGCGCTGACCGAACGGAAGGACGCCGACGCGGAGGGTGACCCGTTCTCGTCGATCCGTGAACTGGTCACGGCACGCGAGACGCACCTGAACGCGCCCGCCGCTCGGATTCGCCCGGACGCGGTTCAAGCGGCGCTCTCGAGGCTGAAATCGGAAGCCGGATTCGACCACCTCGCCTGCGTCACCGCGCAGGAGTACGAGAACCGGTACGAGTCGATCTACCACCTCCGATCGTTCGATGACCCGACTCGGGAGGTCGGCGTCGTCGTCCCCGCAGACAAGGACGACCCGGTCTCTGAGTCGGCCGAGCCCGTGTTCCGCACCGCCGACTGGCACGAGCGGGAGGCGTACGACCTCGTCGGGATCCGGTACGACGACCACCCCGACCACCGGCGGATCCTCCTGCCCGAGACGTGGCAGGGCCACCCCCTCTCGATGGGGTACGACCAGGACCGCCCGCAGATCGCGGCGCTGTCCGAGAACGAGCCCGTCGAACCCGGATCGTCCGCGGCGACCGGGAGCGACACGATGCTCCTTAACATCGGACCGCACCACCCGGCGACCCACGGCGTCCTCCACCTGCAAGTCACGCTCGACGGGGAGGACGTCGTCGGCGTGGAGCCGGACATCGGCTACATCCATCGCTGCGAGGAGCAGATGGCCCAGTCCGGGACGTACCGCCATCAGATCATGCCGTACCCCGACCGCTGGGACTGGGGCGGTGGCGGCCTGCTGAACGAGTGGGCGTACGCCCGCGCGGCCGAGGACCTCGCCGATATCGAGGTGCCGGAGTACGCGCAGGTCATCCGGACGATGGGCGCCGAGTGCAGCCGGATCCTCTCGCACATGCTGGCGATGGGCGCGTACGCGCTCGACGTGATCGGCGACTTCACCGCGACGTTCATGTACGCGATCCAGGAGCGCGAACGGGTCCAGGACGTCTTAGAGGACCTGACGGGCCAGCGGCTGATGTTCAACTACTTCCGGCTCGGCGGCGTCGCCTGGGACCTCCCCGAACCCCGCGAGGAGTTCTTCTCGACGGTGCGGACGTTCCTCGACGGCCTCCCGCGTCGGCTGGAGGAGTACCACGACCTCCTCACTCGCAACGAGATCCTCCAGTTGCGCACGGTCGACACCGGCGTTCTCCCCCCGGAGGTCGCGAAGGAGTACGGCTGCACGGGGCCCGTGCTCCGCGGGTCGGGCGTCGACTACGACCTGCGCCGCGACGACCCGTACGGCTACTACGACGACCTCGACTGGGATGTCGTCACCGAAGACGGCTGCGACAACTACAGTCGCCTGCTCGTCCGGATGCGCGAGGTCGAGGAGTCCGCGAAGATCGTCGAGCAGTGCGTCGACCTGCTCGAGGACTGGCCAGAAGACGAGCGGACGGTTCAGGCGAACGTGCCCCGCACGCTCCGACCGGACGACGACACGGAGATCTATCGCGCTGTCGAGGCCGCCAAGGGCGAGCTCGGCATCTACATTCGCGCGGACGGCACCGACGAGCCCGCCCGCTTCAAGATCCGCGGGCCCTCCTTCTCGAACCTCCAAGCGCTTCCCGAGATGGCCGACGGCGAGGCGATTCCGGACCTGATCGCGTCGCTGGGGAGCTTAGACACGATCATGGGCGAAGTCGACCGGTGAGTCGCCGCTGTCTCGGACGAGCCGGCGGCTCACGACTGTAGGGCGACCGCCGCTACGGCGCGGACGTTGAAAGGCGACCGCCTCGCGCGAACGCGAGACGACCGGTGTGTCGCACGCCGGCGGCCGGTCGAGTAGGGGTCGGCCGTGACGGTATATAAACCCTCCTTCACAGAGCCGCCGGGACGAGGCGCTCGCGAGGCGCCCCCGAATCGCCGTCGCGATCAGTCCGGCCGGTGGACCTCGCCGTCGCGTCCGTCCGCGTCTTTCCGGCGGAGCGCGGCGGCCGCGTTGTTGGCGTCGTACCCGAAGAAGACGTCCTTCGCGTACGTCTCGGCGACCTCGGTCGCGTGGATCAGGTCGTCGACGGCGACGTCGACCGCGTACAGCTCCAGCGAGAACGGCGTCTCCGGCGGCGCGCCGTGGACGTCGTAGTCGCCGCCGAGCCGCGTCCGGAAGCCGCGGGCGATCGCCTCCAGCCAGTAGGTCGTCGCGTACTCGGTGTCGTACAGCGGGACGACGAACTCGTCGACGTGGTCGGCGAGTCGATCGAGGTCCAGGCCGGCGCGCGCTCTGAGGTGGCCTGGATACGGGTCGGGGTACAGCGTGAGCAGCACGCGGCCGGGGACCAGTTCGGCGGCGTCGGCGACGAACCCGGTGATGACGTCGGCGCGCCAGTCGCTCCAGCGCTCGCGGTCGCTCTCGGCGAACAGCCGCTCGCAGCGGTCGCAGCGACAGAACCCCTCGCGCGGGAACCCCACGTCGTCGAGGCGCACGTCGTCGCTCTCGGCGGCGCAGTCCTCGATTATCTCCAGCAGACCCTCGCGGTACTCCGGGTGCGTCGGGCAGATGTACGCCCAGTCGAAGTAGTCGCGGTCGCGGGTCGCCGGCTCGCCGCGCTCGTCGACGGGGACGAGGTCCGGGTTCTCGCCGGCAGCGGCGTTGTCTCCGAAACACGACACCATGTTCACCGCGTTCGGGAGCGGCGCGGCCGACCGCCCCGTGACGTCTTTCACCTCGTAGAAGCCGAGGTCGAACGGCTCCATCTCGACCTCGTCGGCGTTGCGCGTGACGACCCCGTACATACCCGTCGCTACGCGATTGCGGGGTAAAAACGGCGGGCATCCGCCCGCGGGGATCGGTCGGAGTCGGTGCGCGGTCGCGCCGCTCGCTATTCGACGGTCACCGGCTCCTTGTCGCCGGCGAACAGGAAGTACGCGAGCGTGACGAGCGACAGGACCAGAACGAGCTTCAGTTTCTTGCTCATGTCCGACGCATCGAGCGGCGGGCGCTAAAACCTACCGGAGCGTCGGACGGGCCGGGTGGCCGACGGCCGAAAACCACCCCACCTCGCTCGGGTCAGACGTCGATGTGGTCGGCGATGTCGGCGCGCAGGATCGTCGAGCAGTAGTCGCAGCGGACGCCGTCGGCGACGACGTCGAACCGGGTGTCGACCGGCTCGTCGGCGTTCGTGATGCAGTTCCGGTTCGGACACGAGAGCACGCCGGTCACCGTGTCGGGACGCGTCACGCGGTTCTTCTCGACGACCTCGAAGTCCCGGACGATGTTGATCGTCGCCTCGGGGGCGATGAGCGAGAGCACGTCGACCTCGGACTGCGAGAGCTCCCGTTCCTCGACCTTCACGATGTCCTTGCGGCCGAGCCGGTCAGAGGGGACGTTCATCCCGACGGAGACGCCGAACCCCTCGGAGCCGTCGATCCCGAGGATCGCCAGCACGTTGAGCGCCTGCCCGCCCTCGACGTGGTCGATCACGGTCCCGTCGCGGATCTTCGAGACGCGGAGCTCGTGGTCGCTCATCGGCCCACCTCCGTTCCCTCGGCGGCCTCCGCGTTCTGCATGAGGGTATCGAGCAGCGCCATCCGCACCGGGATCCCGTTGTGCGCCTGTTCGAAGTAGCGAGCGTGGTCCGTCTCGTCGACGTCGGGCGCGATCTCGTCGACGCGCGGGAGCGGGTGCATGACGGTGAGGTCGTCGGCGGCGTCTTCGAGCGTCTCGGCGTCGATCTGGTACTCGCCGGCGACGCGGTGGTACTCGTTCTCGTCGGGGAACCGCTCTTTCTGGATCCGGGTGACGTACAGCACGTCGAGCTCGCCGAGCACGGTCTCGAGGTCGGTGTGCTCGCGCACCTGCGCGCCGGTCTCGTGGAGGTCGAACCGGACCGACCGCGGGAGCCGCAGCGACTCGGGGCTGATGAAGTGCTGGTTGGCGTCGAACTCCGTGAGCGCGGCCGCCAGCGAGTGGACCGTGCGGCCGTACTTCAGGTCGCCCATGATCCCGACCGTGAGGTCGTCGAGCCCGTGGTTCTCGCGGATGGTGTGGAGGTCGAGGAGCGTCTGTGAGGGGTGTTGGCCGGCGCCGTCGCCGGCGTTGACGACGGGGACGGAGACGTGCTCGGCGGCCAGCTTCGCGGCGCCCTCGCTCGGGTGCCGGAGGACGAGCGCGTCGGCGTAGCCCTCGATGACGCGGACGGTGTCGGAGAGCGACTCTCCCTTCGACACCGACGAGGAGTCGACGTCGCCCATGTCGACGGTGTTCATGCCGAGCCGTTTGGCCGCGCTGTCGAAGCTCATCCGGGTCCGCGTGCTCGGCTCGAAGAAGCAGAGCGCGAGCACCCGCCCGGCGTGCCGGTCCGCGAAGGCGGCGGGGTCGTCGGCGACCTCCCGGGCCCGGTCGAGCACCGCCTCGATGTCATCCCGCGAGAGCTGTGTCGCGGTGATGAGGTGGTCCTGACGCATCGTCGGAGAAGGGGTTTGGCACGGTCTTGAATCCCTCGGCTCGGCCCGCCAATTCGGTGATCACGAAAGTGGACACCGCCGTCAGCGCCGGTTTCGAGATACGTAGTGTCGGCTCAGTTTCACGAATGCGCCGGTGTCTCACGTATCGTCGGGCGCTACGAATCGCACTGACCAATTCATTTCGGGATATTTTATTCTGCAATCATACTCTGAATATTTGTAAATAAATATAACGCTCGCTCAAATATTGCGCAAACCCAAACCATACAGAAGAGGTGTTTCAGCCGGAATAATTTCGTTTCTAAGCGACTGTAGTAATATGTTAAATATTAAATATGAATAGTCCTTGTAAATCGATGGCATGGGCTGCCCGTATCATTCGAACGGGAACGACGAGGAGGCGACGGACGGTCACGCCGACGACGTCAACGACGGTTCGAGCGTGTCGTCCGACAGGGGAATCGAGCGACGGTCGTTCATGAAGTCAGCGCTCGCGATCGGGGGAGCGAGCGCGCTGACGACCGCCACGGGACTGTACGGGACGCCGGAGACGGTCTCGGCCGAGGGGGGAGACCGGATCGGCGCCGAAGCACGGGACAACAGACAGCACGCGTGGGACGGCTTCGAGACGGACATCTCCGAGGGCGGCGTCACGGCCCATCCCTCTCACCACGTGACGCTACACTTGAATTACGTGCCCGGCAAGGAGGAGGAGCCGAGCGCCGCCGACCGAGCGACGGTTGAGGAGGTGCTCCGCGAGATCGAGCGCCACTTCGAGTGGGCCAGCGAGGGCGTCCTGTTCACCATCGGCTACTCGCCCGCCTACTTCGACCGGTTCGACGCGGACCTACCGAGGGGACTGAGTCCGAAGGGGAAGGTCGTCAAGCCGGGGCTGTTGCGGCCGAAGCAGCTCATCGATACCCCCGGCGTGACCCTCGACCACGAGGACCCCCACGCCGACGAGGCGGAGGTCTGTCTGCACCTCGCCAGCAACAACGCGCAGAATATCATGGCCGTCGAGGAGTTGCTCTGGGGGGGCGAAGCCGAGATGGACGGCGACACCGTCGAGTTCGACGCCACGTTCTCGGGCGTCCTCGAGACGGCCGGTAACGGGAGCGGCCGCCCGACCGAGTACCCTTATCGCCGGACCGGATTCGCCGGCCACGAGACGATCACCGAGGAGCTCGAGTCCGACACCGACTTCGACCCGGACCGCATCCCGGACGACCCGGAGGCGGAGCTGACGATGGGGTTCAACGATCTCTACCGCAACAGCATTCCCCGCGAGGACAACGCGACGATCTTCGAGGACCAGAACCTCGTCGTGCCGCACCCACCGGGTGCATTCGCACAGGGGACCATCCAGCACGTCTCGAAGCTCGACATCGACCTCGACCGCTTCTACGACGAGAACGACACAGAGGGCCGTCGCGAGCGCATGTTCTCGCCCGACCACACCGATGAGAACACCGGGACGGTCGGTGAGAACCTCGGAGACAGCAGCGCGCCGGGCGACACGCCGCTGCGGGAGCTGGGCGGCGAGACCGACAAGGCCGAGCAGACGGTCGACGATTACGACGACGCGGGCGTGGCCGGCCACGCGCAGAAGCTCTCCCGGGCCCGGTTCGACCTGGAGACGCGACTCACCGAGGAGGGGCGAGAGCGCCTGTCCGGGAGCGAGCGCGACGAGCTACTGCCGGCGGAGGAGCGCGACGACGACTTGGACGGCCACGACGGGAACCAGGAGGCGGAACAGGTGCTGCTCCGACGCGACGTCGCGACCACCGATCAAGAAACGCCCGGGAACCTCTTCATCTCTCTGATGCGGTTCAACCCGTACATGGCGTACATCCGGCAGGCGATGAACGGCGTCGCGTTCGACTCGAAGGCGTTCGGGCTGACCGGCGAGGACCGTATCGACGACGAGAAAATCGGCGCCGGCCCCGACAGCGGCATCGTCAACTATCTCGAGACGAAGGTTCGCGGGAACTACCTTGTGCCGCCGATCACGAACCGCGCGCTCCCGCACCCGCAAGGCGAGGAGGTCGACGTCTCGGTCAAGCGTGCCGGGGAGAACTACCGAGTGACCGTCGACGGAATCACGGCCGACGCTATCGAGGACGGCTCCGTGCGGTGCGGTTGGTTCTACGACGTGAACCGCGCGGGCGGCGCGGAGCCGCGGCAGGTCGTCCAGCGCGGTAATCGGACGACCTTCGTGTTCCCCGCGGACGGGACCGGCGTCGACACGGCGCCGGGCGGATCGGACGGCAGCGTTCGGGTCCGGTTCCTCGCGAAGCGGAGCGACACGGGTCGACCGGTTCGCGGGACGGCCGAGATCCTCCAGACAGCGAGCGGAAACGCCGGGCAGAAAGGGAAGAAGGGCCAGAAAAAGAGCTGACCGCGGAGTACTCTTGACGCCGAGCGGATCCCGCCGGCCACGCTTATAAACGGATCCGCGCCCAACGGGCGCACATGTCCGAGAACGACCCGGCCGACCTGCTCCCGAACGACCGCGTGAAGCAAGCCGCGCTCGACGGCGACGTGACCCAGCTCCACCGCGGGAATCAGTACGGCGACGAGGGCGACGTCTTCGAGATCGACGGCGTCGACTTCGAGCTGACCGAGGTCACCGAGCGCACCCTCGGCGACATGACCGACGCCGACGCGAAGCGAGAGGGGTCGCCCTCGCTGGAGGCGTACAAAGAGCGGATGGTCCGCGCGCACGGCGGGAACTTCGACTGGGACGACGACGCCGAGGTGGTCCGCCACCGGTTCGAGCGCGTCGAATGAACCCCCGCCTCCGCCCGGACCGTTCCGCGTGAGGCGGCGGTGCGGTATCCCATTATTTATACTGTAGGATGCTGGATACCATTCGCATGGCGGCAAGTGACGAGGCCGGGGTCGTCGAACGTATCGGATTCAGTATCTCAACGGTCGTGGAGCGATGGATGCCAAGTCCCTTCGTGTTTGCAATATTGTTGACGTATATCGTCTTCGCCGCCGGCCTCATCGCGACCGGATCGGGTGCCGTAGAGCTGTTGGATTTCTGGTACGGCGGCTTCTGGGCGTTCCTCGGGTTCTCGATGCAGATGGTGTTGATCCTGATGACCGGGTTCGTCATCGCGTATCACCCGCGGGTCAACGACCTCCTCCAGCGGCTCGCCGAGGTCCCTAACTCCGGGGCGCAGGCGGCGGCGTTCGTCGGCTTCATTTCGATGTCGCTGGCGTGGGTCCACTGGGGATTCAGCCTGATCATGGGCGCGATCTTCGCCCGCGAGATGGGGAAAGTCGCGCACCGGAAGGGGATCGACGTCCACTACCCGCTGTTGGCGGTCGCGGGCTACATGGGGCTCGGCCTGACGTGGCACTGGGGCATCTCCGGGTCCGCTCCCTTGCAGTTGACCGACGCGAACAACATCGGCGAGGGGACCGGCTTCGAGTTCCTCGCCTCGACCGTGCCCGCCGTCGAGACCATCTTCCACCCGTACGCGCTTACCCTCACCGCCCTCTCTATCGTCTTCGCGAGCGCGATGCTGTACGTTCTCGCTCCCTCCGGGAGCCGCGCGAAGGGGATCACGCACTACGTCGACGAGGCGGAGCTGTTCGACGGGGCCGCCGACGGCGGTCGCG
>NZ_NHPF01000041.1:0-95414 GCF_002252925.1 Halorubrum sp. Ea8 | reverse complement strand
CAGGCGCGGGAGGATGTCAATGGCAGACTTCGAGTCGTTGATTCGGGCGTTGCTGTATACACAGTGCGCCTCGGTCTCTGGGTGTAATAGTCCGAACGGGCCGGCCGATGAGTGGATGACTCGTGAATGTGTCTGTAGAAGTCTATTTTCCGGGTGAAGCCAAACAGTCGCCAATCAGCACGGAGCCAATCGTTCGGGATGATAAGCGCTGCCGGTTCGGCGAGGCCGACTCGTATCGTGCTCGATGGGTAACTGAGAGCTCGGTGAGGTGGACTCCTTCTCGACGTGCGTTCAGGTGGTACGCTGACTGTTGTGGGAACAGGGTTCGGAACGCGTATCTGAGTCGGTGATCATTCGAGGTCATGGGCAGTGAAAAAGAAAAAATGCTGAACGGGGAGCCGTACGACGCAGACGTTCCCGAACTGTTGGCCGAGCGGGAACGTGCTCGCAAACTCGCAAGACGCTATAATCGGACGACATCGGACGACGCTGAGACGCAACGGAACCTGTTAGAGGAACTGTTCGGCTCACTTGGTGACGAATGCTACGTCGAGCCGCCGTTTCGCTGTGACTACGGATACAACATCCACGTGGGTGAGAACTTCTACGCGAATTTCGACTGCGTGATGTTAGACGAATGCCGGGTGGAGATCGGGCGGAATTGTATGCTTGGCCCGAGTGTGCATATCTACACCGCAACCCACCCGCTCGACGCGGACGAACGGATCAGCGGTCAGGAATATGCCAATCCCGTCACGGTCGGTGAGAACGTCTGGATCGGTGGCCAGGCAGTTCTCAACCCCGGCGTAACGGTTGGAGACAACGCAGTCGTTGCCTCTGGCGCAATCGTAACAGAAGACGTACCCGAGAATGTGGTCGTACAGGGTAATCCTGCAACGGTAGTGAAAGATCTTGAGGCAGACGATTAATTTTCGCCGTCCGTAACCCGTACCGAACAGAATCGGGTCCCCATGCCGCTAGTTCAGGATGTACCCACACCGCCGACACGCGCTGTATAACGCGAGACCCAACGAGACGGTATTGGAGCACTCCCTCCGCTGAGATCGTCTGAATAGGTGATATCCGGAGAGCGGACGGCTCGATTACGTCGAGCTTTCGTACGCGATTTTGCCGTCGACGACCGTGATATCGATGTCGATATCGGCGATCGACTCCGGCTCCGCGAATGGGTTCGCATCAAGCACGACCGCGTCGCCGAGTTTCCCTGATTCGAGTGTTCCTTTCTCGTCTTCGGTGAACTCGGCGTACGCCGCGTCCCGCGTGTATGCGGCGATCGCCTCGTCGACGGAGAGACGTTGCGTGTCGTGTGGTGCGTTGACCGAGTGGTGGATGCCGTGGAGCGGACCGATCGGCATCGTGTCGCTGCCGAACGCGAGCGGCACATCCGCGTCGCGGACGCTCCGGAAACGGTTGTTCCCGCCACGGGCCTCGCTCCCGAGGACGGTCTCGTAAATCCCGTCTTCGCCGGCCCACTGGAGGAAGTTCGGTTGCATACTCGCGACGATCCCGAGGTCAGCCATCCGAGCTATCGCGGCGTCGGTCGCCAGTTCCAGGTGTTCGATCCGGAGTCTCGGGTCCGGTACGCGGTAGTCGTCGAGCACCGCCTCGTAGCAATCGAGCACAGTGTCGACCGCCACGTCCCCCAGCGCGTGGGTGGCGATCTGCTGATCGGCTCGGGCGGCGGTCCGGAACAGCTCGCGGAGCTCGGACTCGGTCGTCACCATCGTCCCATCGTTGTCGGGGTCGTCGACGTAGGTGCCGGAGATCTTGCCGGTTCGTGCGCCGAGTGACCCATCGGAGAACGTCTTGAGCCCGCCGATCCGGAGCCAGTCATCGCCGAACCCGGAGGCGATCTCGAGGTTCGACAGCGACTCCGCCTTTCCGGAGTGCACATAAAAGGTCACGCGGAGTCCCAGCTCGTCGTCTCGCCACGCGCCGAAGAACGCTGCGTGGATCGGGCTGCCGAACTCCTGTGGCGCGGTGAGCCCCGACATGTTCTGAACCGACGTGACGCCGAGTTCGTGTGCCCGCTCGGTCGCCGCCGCCAGTGCGCGGCGGGCCTTGTCGCCGCGCGGGTACGTCGCTTGTTTCACGCGGCCGGCGGCGTCTTCCACGAGCACCCCGGTCGGGGTGCCGTCGTCGTTACGGTTCACGTCACGCTCCACACCATCGAGGTCGACTCGGTCGAGCGCGAGACTGTTGACAGCCGCGGCGTGGCCGTCGACGCGCATCGCCGCGACGGGGTGATCTTCGCTCACCGCGTCGAGATCGGTTCGGGTGAGGTGTCCGTCCTCGTCTGGCCACGTCGTTTCGTCGAAGTTGTAGCCGAGCACCCAATCTCCTGGCTCGGTTGTAGCCGCGTTCTCTCCGAGCATTGAGAGCGCTTCGGCGCGGTCGTCTGTGTCGGCAAGATCGGTCTCCAACTGATCGATCCCGACAGACAGCAGGTGCGTGTGGGCGTCGTTGAACCCCGGAAGAACGACCCGACCGTCCAGATCGACGGTCTGCGGATCTGTCGCGGCCGCCTCAACGGGTTCAGTGTCACCGGCGGCGGCGACGCGACCGTCGCGGAACAGGATCGACTCGACCACGCTCCGGTCGTCATCGAACGTATGCACGGCACCGTCGCGCAGGAGGAGCTCGGTCACGGATTACGCCTCTTGATCCGGCCACCGCTCGATGTAGACGGTTTCGTCGGTGTAGAACCGGACGACGTCCTCGGCCTGCGCGTGGAGGTCGCCGAAGAACGAGTCCTTCTGACCGCCGAAGTGGAAGAACGCCATCGGGGCTGCGGTCCCGACGTTGATGCCGACGTTCCCCGCCTCGAGCTCGTGGCGGCACGTCGCCGCCTCGTCGCCGCGGTTCGTGAAGACTGACGCGGCGTTGCCGTAGCGGCTCCGGTTGGCAATGTCGATCGCTTCGTCTAGGTCACTGGCCCGAATCAGTGCCAGCACCGGTCCGAACAGCTCCTCCGTCGCGACGGTCATCTCGGGCGTTACCTCACCGAAGACCGAGGGCGCGAGGAAGCATCCCTCGTCGGAGGCGGCCTGCTCGCGTCCGTCGAGCAGCAGTTCCGCGCCCTCCTCGACGCCGGTCTCGATGGCGGCTTCGATCCGGGCTTTGGCCTCGCCGGAGACGACCGGTCCGACATCGACGCCGTCCTCGAGGCCGTTGCCGACCGTCTGTGCCGCGGCTCGGTCGACGACGAGCTCCGCGAACTCGTCGTACACGTCGTCGTGCACGACTGCAACCGGATTCGCCAGACAGCGCTGTCCGGTGTTGGCGAACGCCGAACTCACGGTCTTCTCCGCGGCGTACGACAGATCAGCCGCGTCGCTCACGATGACGTGGTTCTTCGCGCCGCCCTGCGCCTGCACGCGCTTGCCGTTCGCGGCCGCCGTCTCGTAGACGTGTTTCGCGACATCGGTGCTCCCAACGAACGAGGCGCCGACCACGTCGTCGTGCGACAACAGCGCGTTCACCGTGTCCGGGCCGCCGTGGACCAGCGAAACGACGCCGTCCGGGAAGCCGGCGCGCTCGAGCAGTTCGAACAGCGCGATCGCGGTGTACGGCGTCCGCTCGCTCGGCTTAAGTACGAACGCGTTCCCGCACGCGACCGCGTACGGGAGGAACCACAGCGGGATCATGCCGGGGAAGTTGAACGGCGTGATCGCGGTGAACACGCCGAGCGGATGGCGGACCGCTGTCTCGTCGATTCCCGGCGCGGCGTGCTGGAGGTGACCGCCCTGCAGCAGCGTCGGCGCGCCGCACGCCACCTCGACGTTTTCGATCCCGCGGCGGAGTTCGCCTTCGGCCTCCGCTCGCGTTTTCCCGTGTTCGCGGACGAGCAGTTCTGCGATCTCTGACTGGTGTTCCTCCAGCAGCGACTTGAACCGGAAGAGCGGCTGAATGCGATCTTCGACCGGCGTCTGCCGCCACTCGTCGAACGCTTCGTCCGCCACGCCGACCGCGGCGTCAACGTCGGACTCGGTACTGTTCGGCGTCTCGCCGAGCGCCTCGCCGGTCGCCGGGTCGACGACCGTCTCGGCGACACCGCCGCTCGGGCGCGTCCACTCGCCGCCGACGTAGTTCGCCATCGGCCGGTCGAGGAGGTCGTGTAGGTCGGTGGCTTCCTGCTCGCCGGTTCCTTCGAGGCTCATTCGATCTGCTCCCCTTCGATGACGATCTCACGGCCCGCGAGCTCGTCGATGAACTGCTCGGGATCGAACAGCTCCTCCGGCGGCTTCGCGCCGTCGGCCGTCGCGTCGCCCTGTCCGACGAGCACTGCCGCGATCCCCATCGGGACGCCGGTCCAGACGGCGGTCGCCTTCAGTCCCCAGTCGTCGAGGCGCGATTCGACCACGGTCGAGTACCGGTATTGAGCGTGCTCGCCGTCTTCCGTCCCGGCGACGTCGACGCGGAAGGACTTCCACTCCTCGACCGGGCCGGGCTTCGGCTGCCGGTCGAGGTGCCAATCGAGGAACTCGCGGGGCGAGGTCTCGACGCCCTTGTACTCGACGGGCTCCTCGCTGGTGAGGTTCAGCCCGATGAGCACGTCGCAGATGTTGACGAGGTCGGGCGAGAATGCGACTCGAAAGTCGACGTCCTCGACGCCGGGGAACGTGGTCGGCATCGTCGCCAGCTCCGAGTGGATGCTGTGGAACCCCTCGACCTCGCCGACCGGCGACGGCATCGTGTACGTCTCGCGGCCGGAGAGCGGATCGAGCGTCCGGTACTCGCCGTCCTCGTAGACGATGGGGTCCATCGTCAGCTCGTCGAGGATCGTCTTCGCGGAGTAGGCGAAGCCCTCGCCGCCGCCGCGCGCGCCGGTGCGAATGTGAATCGATTCGACCTCGTCGAGGTGGCTCGCCCCCATCGCGGTCGCGATGTTCGTCAACCCCGGGCTGGCACCCATTCCGAGGACGGCGGTCAGGCCGGCGTCGGCGAACATCTCGTCATACGCTAGCTGGTCCTGCGTCTTGTGGTACAGTCCGCCGAGGTCGAGGTAGTGACAGTCGGCGTCGAGACAGGCCTCCATCACCGCGACGTTGAACGCGTACGGGAGCGCGTTGGCGACCACGTCTGCGTCGGCGATCGTCTCGACCACGCTCTCGTGATCGGTCACGTCGACGCGCGCCGTCTCGACGTCACCCGGGAGCTCGGCGGCGAACTCGTCGGCGGAGTCGATGTCCGCGTCCGCGATGAGGAGGTCGTCGACCGCCTCGTTCTCCGCGAGTTCCCACGACGTCGCTCTACCCATCGCGCCGCAACCGCCCAGCGCGACGACTCTCATTCGGTGCCTCCGTAGTTCATCATCACAGATTTCACTTGTGTCATAGCTTCTAAGTGCCACTTACTGCCGTACCGCCCGCCCGAACCGCTCTCGCCGTAGCCGCCGAACGGGAGCAGTCGTTCCCAGTAGTTGTTCGTCTCGTTGATGAACACGCCACCTGCCTTGATGCGGTTCGCGGCGTCGTGAGCGCGTTCCAGCGAATCGGTGAATATCGCCGCCTGCAGCCCGTACGGCGAGCGGTTCGCGATCTCGATCGCCTCTTCGTACGACGACGCGGTGAGAACCGGCGTCACCGGGCCGAACGTCTCCTCGGTGGCGACGTCCATCTCCTCGGTCACGCCGTCGAGCACGGCCGGCGTGAAGAACAGCCCGTCCGTCTCCCCGCCGGTCCGGACCGTCGCGCCGCGCTCCACGGCGTCGTCGAAGTGCGCGCGGGCCTTCGACTGGATCCGCTCGGAGATCATCGGGCCGACGTCGACCCCGTCCTCGAAGGGGTCACCGAGTACGAGGTCCTCGGTCCGCTCCACGATGGCGTCGACGAGCTCGTCGTGGACGCCCTCGGTCGCGATGACGCGCTCCGTCGCACAGCAGACCTGCCCCGCGTTCCAGTTGCTGCCCGAGACGATGCTGTCGGCGGCGTGCTCCACGTCCGCGTCGTCGAGGACGACGATCGGGTCCTTCCCGCCGAGCTCCAACAGACACTGGGCATTGCGCCCGGCCGCCGTCTCCGCGATCTCCTGGCCGACCGCGCTGCTGCCGGTAAACGCGATGAGCCGGATGTCGCGGTTACCGACGAGCGCCGCACCGGTGTCGCCGTCGCCGGTGACGAGGTTGAACGCTCCGTCCGGGAGGCTCGACTGCGCGAACGCCTTCGCGATGTGGTACGCCGTCAGCGGCGTCTCCTCCGCCGGCTTGAACACGACCGGATTGGCCGTCGCGACGGCGGAGTAGATGCTGCCGCCGGGAATCTCCAGCGGGAAGTTCCACGGGGAGATCACCGCGCACGGCCCGTACGGCTCGCGCTGCGTGTACGCGAACCGGTCGCGCCACTCAGAGGGGACGACGTCGCCGAACAGGCGAATGGCGTCGTGCGCGTAGTCCTCGCTGGACTCGATGACGTACTCGGTCTCCTCGTAGGACTCGTGGAGGGGTTTCCCCTCTTCCTCGGTGATCCCCTCAGCGATCTCGTCCTCGTGTTCCTCGAAGTAGTCCGTCACCTCCTCGAGCACCTCCGCGCGCTCGAACGCGGTCATCTCTTCGAGTTCCGTCTGGGCTCGGCGCGCGGCGTCGACCGCGGCCGCCACGTCCCGGTCGTTCGCCTGCGGGACCGTGTCGATGACCTCTCCCGAGACGGGAGAGACGACGTCGATCCCGGCCGACGATTCCGAGTCGACCCACTCTCCGTCGATGTACAGTTGGCGCATGTGTCGTGTCCTCGGTGGCCATACAGCAACCCCCATGAAAAATCTTTCTCGATACGCCCCATTTCACCGAATTATATTCGGCAATCTGCGATCCAGAGGGGAATACCAACGGTTGTTCGCCGCTTATCGAGCGAAATTGTCTGCCCTGCGCGCTCAGTACGGGGGCTCGTCGACCGCGAGGTTGACCGACTTCGATCGGGTGTGTTCTTCGAGCGCCTGCTGTGCGCACTCGCGGCCGAAGCCGGACTGCTTGAACCCGCCGAAGGGCGTGCCGGGAACCGTTCCGAAGTACTGGTTGACCCAGACGCTCCCCGCTTCGACGTCGGCGGCCGCGCGGTGGGCCACGGACGGGTTCTCGGTCGCGATTCCCGCCGTGAGTCCGTATTCGACGCCGTTGGCGATCTCGATCGCCTCCGCGTAGTCCGAGAACGTCATGAGGAACTGCACCGGGCCGAACACCTCCTCTTGGGCGATCCGCATGTCCGGGTCAACGTCGTCGAAGACGGTCGGCTGGTAGAAGGCGCCGTCGGCGTACTCGTCGCCCTCCGGTGCCTCGCCGCCGCTGAGGACGGTCGCTCCCTCATCGCGACCCACTTCGACGTAGTCGTCGACGCTCTGACGGTGGCCCTCGTAGGCCAACGGACCCATCACCGCTCCGTCTTCGAGCGGATCGCCGGGCTCCCAGCCGGCGAGTTCCTCTAGGTACGCGTCGACGAATTCGTCTTTCACGTCCTCGTGGACGAGGAGTCGCGTCGCCGAGTCGCAGGACTGGCCCGCGTTGTACATCCCGCCGGTCGCGGCGTTCGCGGCCGCCTCCTCGACGTCGGCGTCCGGGAAGACGATGAACGGGTTCTTCCCGCCAAGTTCGAGGGTCACGGGCGTCACGCTGTCCGCGGCGGTCCGCATGATCGACTGGCCGACGGGGACGGAGCCCGTGAACGACACCTTCCCCACGTCGGGATGGTCGATGATCGGCTCGCCCACGTCGGCTCCGGAGCCCGGAACGACGTTTATCACACCGTCGGGGAGGACGCCGTCGGCCAACTGCGCGGCCCGGATTACCGACAGCGGGGCCGGACTCGGTGGCTTGACGACCGTCGTGTTCCCGGCCGCCAGCGCCGCCCCGACCTTCCACCCCATCAGCAGGATCGGGTAGTTCCACGGGAGGATCTGTCCCGTGACGCCGTACGGCTCCTGCCGGACGTACGCATGCGAATCCGTTCCGGTCGGAACGTATTCGCCTTCCTGCGCGACCGAGACGTTCGCGTAGTACTCGAAGAAGTCGAGGCCGTTCTCGATGTCCGCCTTCGCGTACGCGAGCGGTTTGCCGACCTCCAGCGTCTGGAGGAGCGCCAGCTCGTCGACGTTCTCCCGCATCTCCTCGACCCACGCGCGAAGCAGCGCCGCCCGGTCGCCCGCGTCCATCGCTCCCCAGCCGTCGTCGAACGCGGCGTCGGCCGCCGCGACGGCGTCGTCGACGTCAGCGCCGCCGCACTGCGCGACGGCCGTTATCGGCTCGTCGACCGACGGGTCGGTCGGTTCGAACGTCTCTCCGTCGCTCGCCGGTCGCGTGTCCCCGTCGACGTACGCCCCGAAGTCGAGCTCAGCGATTTCACCGTGCGCCTGTTCGTGTCGGTCCCGAATCGTACCTGTGAAGTTCATAATCGTGTGTCCGTCGTCGATTGCGTCACTCCGGGCCGGTCTCCGGAGTCATCTCGTCTGCCGTGTCGTTTCGTCTGCCGTCTGAGGTCCGCACGCACCCGCGAACGCAGGGATCGTGCTCTCCCATTCTCCGATTACTCGGTGAGTACCACGCTGTTCTCGGACGCCCAGCCGATCTGAACCGTCTCGCCCGGCTGGAGGTACGAGCCCTGGTCGCGGATCTGCATGTCCACGGTGAACTGCTCGCCGTCGTCCAACCGAACGACGAACTTGCCGAGATTCCCCTTGTAGATCTCGTCGATGATCTCCGCCTGGAAGCTGTTGTCGAGCCCGACGGCGTCGTCGCCGATACGGATCTTCTCCGGTCGGACGGCGAATCCGGCCGTCGGTCCGGCCGCTGAATTCTCCGGGACGCGATACGAGCGGCCATTCCGCCGAATGGTCGCTCCCTCGGCGTTTTCCGAGTAGTCGCCGCGGACCAGGTTCGTCTCGCCGATGAAGTCCGCGACGAACTCCGTCGCGGGCTCCTCGTAGATCTCGGTGGCGGTGCCGAGCTGCTCGACGTGGCCGTCGTTCATCACCGCGATCTGGTCGCTCATCGTGAGCGCCTCCTCCTGATCGTGGGTGACGTAGACGAACGTCGTGTTCAGCTCCTCCTGTAAGTTCTTCAGTTCGACCTGCATGTTCTGTCGGAGCTTCAGGTCCAACGCCCCGAGCGGCTCGTCGAGGAGGAGCACGGCCGGTTCCGTGATGAGCGCCCGCGCCAGCGCGATACGCTGTTGCTGGCCGCCGGAGAGCTCGCTCACCTGCCGGTCTTTGGTCCCCGGCAGTTCGACGAGTTCGAGCATCTCCTCGACGCGCGATTCGATCTCCTCGTTGGATCCGCGACGCACGAGCCGCTTGATCGACCGGCCGACGCCGCCGCGGCCCTCCTCGCCGGTCTCGTCGACGCCCTGCATCTGAAGCCCGAAGGCCACGTTCTCGCCGACGCTCATGTGCGGGAACAGCGCGTACGACTGGAACACCATACTGGTGTTGCGCTCGAACGGCGGGACGCGCGTCACGTCCTCGTCTTTGATGTACACCGCGCCCTCCGTCGGCGTCTCGAAGCCGTCGATACAGCGGAGGAGCGTTGTCTTTCCGCACCCGCTCGGTCCGAGCAGCGTGAGGAACTCGCCCGACTCGACACGGAGGTCGACGTCGTCGACCGCGGTGACGTCGTCGAACCGCTTCGTCACGCCCTCCAGTCGGACGTCGTAGTCCGTCATTCCTCAGGCGCTCTTGATCTCTTGCCAGGCGTTGCTGTACAGCGTCGTCGCCTGACCGATGTTCTCGATGAATTCGAGGTTGCTCATCGTCTCGTCGTCGGGATAGATCGACTCGTTGTCGAGGATCTCGTCGAGGATGTACTCCTCGGCGGCCTCGTTGGGGCTCCCGTAGTACGTGTAGTTCGTGATCTCGGCGCCGACCTCGGCGTCGAGGAAGTGATTGATGAACGCGTGCGCCGCGTTGACGTTCTCCGCCTCGGCGGTGATCGCGGCGGTGTCGACCCACACGACGCCGCCCTCCTCCGGAATAACGTAGTTGACCGGGGAGCTCCCGTCCTCGAACGTCTCCCAGTACGCTTGGAACGCGCCGCCGGACCACGCGTGGAGCGGACTGAGCTGCTCGTTGATCAGGTTCGTCGGGAAGTTCGACGAGTCGTACGTCGCGAGGAGGTCCTTCTGCTCGATGAGCAGCTCCTTCGCCTCCTCGATCTCGGACTCCTCGGTCGTGTTGAGGGAGTAGCCGAGGTACTTCAGCGCGGCGCCCATCGTCTCGCGCACGTCGTCGAGCATCGACATCTGCCCCGAGAACTCCTCGTTCCACATCGTCTCCCACGAGTTCACCTCGATGTCGCCGACCATCTCCTCGTTGTACGCGATCCCGGACGTGCCCCACTGGTAGGGGACGGAGAACCGCTGCTCCCCGGGGTCGTACGGCGCCTCGCGGAACATCTCGGAGAGGTTCCCGAAGTTCGGTATGGCGTCGAGGTTAAGCGGCTGAACCATGTCCTGCTCGTTCAGGATGTTCACCATGTAGTCGCTCGGGAAGATCAGGTCGTACTGACCCGTTCCGCCCGCGTTCAGCGCGTTGAACATCTCCTCGTTCGAGGAGTACAGCGAGACGGAGACGGAGACGTCGTACTCCTCTTCGAAGCCGCTGATGAAGCCGTCGGGCCAGTAGTCGCCCCACTGGAAGATGCGGAGCTCGTCCTCGAGCTCGTCGCCGTCGTCACTCCCGTCGCTGCCGTCGCTCCCATCGCTGCCGTCACTTCCGTCACTTCCGTCACTTCCGTCGCTGCCGTCACTTCCGTCGCTGCCGTCACTCCCGTCGCTGCCGTCGCCGCCTCCGCCGCTACATCCCGCGAGTCCGACGAGCCCGGCCGCCGAGACGGCGCCTGTGGTCCGAAGGAACGTTCGCCGATCGCTGGTGGATTGCTGTTGTGGCATGGGTTGTCAGTGTCTCTTTTTCTCCAACTACGACACCACACCATAAATATTTCGGGAGATCATGCGTTCAGTCGCATATATTTCACATAATTCACCAGGTCGGACCCTGAAACCATTGGGCGACGGCGACGAGAGCCATGGTGACGACAATGATCAGCGCCGCGACGACGTTGACGCCGGGCGAGATCCCCTGCCGGACCATCCCGAAGAAGAAGATCGGGAGCGTGTTCTCCTGCCCGATGATGAAGAAGGTGACCACGA
This sequence comes from Halorubrum sp. Ea8, assembly GCF_002252925.1. Lineage (NCBI taxonomy): Archaea > Methanobacteriati > Methanobacteriota > Halobacteria > Halobacteriales > Haloferacaceae > Halorubrum > Halorubrum sp. Ea8. The sequence continues at coordinate 84,261 of NZ_NHPF01000041.1, read as the reverse complement.
AGTCGTCGAAGCTCATCGCGAACGCGAGCAGCGCGCCCGCGAGGATCCCCGGTTTGATCATCGGAAGCGTCACGAACCGGAACGTCTCCAACTCGTTCGCGCCGAGGTCCATCGCGGCCTCTTCCATCGTCTGATCGAATGTCTGTAGCCGCGCGGCGACGACGACCGCGACGAAGCTGATTCCGAACGCGACGTGGCCGATGATCGCGGTCCCGATCCCCAACTGGATCCCGACGATGTTGAAGAACAACAGCAGCGAGATTCCCATCACGATGCTCGGGATGATGATCGGCATGAACACGACGCCGGTGAACAGCCGCTTGCCGGGGAAGTCGTAGCGGTCGAGGGCGAACGCCAGCATCGTCCCGAACACGCAGCTGATGACGACCGTCGCCGCGGCGATCTCGACCGAGTTGAGCAGCGCGTTCCACGCGGCGTTCGGGTCGACCCTGGCGACCGTTTCGCCCTGCAGCAGCGCCGTGTACCACTTCGTCGTGAACCCCTGCCAGACGACCGCGTACCGCGAGTCGTTGAACGAGAGCGTGATCAACACCGCGATCGGGAGGTAGAGGAACAGGTAGACGAACGCCGTCTGGGCCAGCAGGAACCCTGAACCGCGCTCGAACAGCGACGCGCGCGCTCGGCGGAACGCGCCCATCACGCGAGCTCACCCCCGCCGCGTTGGTAGGCGGCGATGCTGAGCAGCATGATCCCCATGAGGACGAACGCGCCCGCGGCTCCGAACGGCCAGTGGCCGGCCGAACCGAACTGGCTGGCGATGAAGTTCCCGATCATCTGACTGTCGGTGCCGCCGAGCAGTTCGGGGATCACGTACGCGCCCGCGCTCGGAATGAACACGAGGATGCTTCCCGCCATGACGCCCGGCTTCGACTGCGGGAAAATGACGTAGTAGAACGCCTCGAAGCGGTCAGCGCCGAGGTCCATCGCCGCCTCCTGGAGCGTGAAGTCGATCTCCTCGATGCTGGAGTACACGGGGAGGATCATAAACGGGATCCAGATGTAGACGAGCCCGAGGAGGACCGCGAACTGCGAGTTCATCAGCGAGACCCCCTGCTCGACGAACGGGAGCACCGCGAACGCGCTCATCAGGACGCTGTTGGCCGACAACAGCAGTTGGATGGCGTAGATCCGGACGAGGAATGAGGCCCAGAACGGGAGGATGACGAGCACGACGAGGAGGTTCTGGTACTCCTCGGGAGAGATGTGGCCGATGTAGTAGGCCATCGGGTAGCCGACGACGAACGAGACCACCGTCGCGAGGATCCCGTAGCCGATGCTTTTGAAGAGGAGCCTGACGTACGGCGTCGGCTGCGTCGACGAGAGCGTCTGCGTTCCGGGAATCACCGTGTCGATCAGCCACGCGACCGTCGCCCAGAGCGCGCCGAGCATCGAGGCCTCCCCGGGGACGAAGAACCGGCGGTACTGCTGGAAGCCGAGGTTCTCGGTCGCGAGCAGGACCTCGCCGAACGCGCCTCGTTCGCCGAAGCTGAAGAAGAACATCACGGCGAGCGGTGCCAAAAAGAAGACGCCGAGCCAGAACGCGCTCGGTGCGAGGTTGACGATCGCACCGGTCCACTGGTTCCGGCGAACGCGCTGAACCAGCTGCGCGTCGACGCCCGACGCCCGATTGTTGGTATCGCGTCCCATTCTCTCGTTGGCGTACCACAGCCCACATGAAATATGTTTGGGCGAATTCGATACTTACAGACAAACGTACGAGGAGAACCGCAGTTGAGGAAATATTATCATGATAGATACCGTACCGACGAATAAACTCGTGCGATCAAACAAAACACATAGGGACCCGGCCATCGAATCACCCGGTATGGACATCGACGAGGTCGACCGGAAGATTCTCGCTATCCTTCAGGTCGACGGTAGGGCGGCTCTCTCCGAGATCGCGAGACGGCTTGATATGGGAACGGCGACCATTCATGAACGAACGAAGGCATTGGAAGAAGAGGGGTACATCCGCGATTACCGCGCGGTGCTCGATCCGGAGCTGCTCGAACGCAACGAGGTCGGCTTCATCCGCATCGTGGCGACGGCCGGCCGGTCGTCGGAAGTCGCCGAACGCCTCGTTGAGGTGACGGCGATCCAAGAGATCCACGAGCTCACGGGCGATGCGGACCTGTTATTGAAGGTCCGCGTCGCCGACCGTCAAGAGATGACTGAACTGCTGCGAGAGATCGGTCAGTTCGAGGGCGTCGAGAGCACCGCGACTGACATCGCGCTCCGGAGCGTTAAGGAAGAACACACGCTGCGCATAGACGAATGAACGAAATCTGGGACCTCGAACCGTCCGTCAGATCGGAGTACGGCTCGCTCGAACAGGTCCTGGTCCACGAGCCGGGCGAGGAGTTCAAATCGGTAGTTGATCCGGACACGTGGAACTGGGACGGGCTGCCGCGTCAGGAGAAAGCCGCCAAAGAGCACCGTTCGCTAGTGGAGGAACTGGAGGCACACGGCGTCGAAGTGCTCACGCTCGAGGGCGTTATGGGGAGCCTCGCGGAATCGCTGTTCGTTCGCGACGTCGGGTTCGCGATCGGCGGCGGAATGGTGATCGGGAAGATGGTGGAAGAGACCCGACACGGGGAGGAACGCCGACTCTCCGAGCGCATGATGGAGCTGGGAGCGCCGATTTATCACACCGTTCACGGCGACGGCGGCTTCGAGGCCGGAAACATGGTTTGGATCGACCGAGATACCGTCGCTATCGGTCGATCGCAGACCACCAACGCGGCCGGGATCCGACAGGTCCGGAGCGTCTTGGAGACGTTTGGGGTCGAAGTGGTCGAAGTACCGATATTCGGCAGCACGGAGAGCACCGGCCAGACGCATCTCGCCTTGGTATTCGGCATGGTCGCGCCCGATCTCGCGCTCGTCTACTCCGAGGCCGTTCCTCCGGAGTTCCTCGACATGCTCCACGACCGGGGCATCGAAACGATCTCGGTTCCGATGCGGGAGCAGCGCAACCGGGCGACGAGCGCCATCGTCGTCGATCCAGGGACCGTGCTCCTCCCCTCCGGGAACCACGAGGTGCGCGCCGCTCTCACCGACCGCGACTTCCACGTTATCGAGTTGACCCTCAGGGAAATCAGGAAGGCGGGGGGCGGTCCGCAGGGACTCGTGCTCCCGCTGTCTCGAACTGTTACCGGAGAATAATACGAATCGCCGTATCTATTTCGGTATCAGATTGCTTCTGCCAAAGATTTATTTCCTACCCCTCCGATATCTATCTCGATGAGCCTCGGTGACAAGGAGCGCGACCATGCACGCCCGTTGGAAGAGAAGACGTCGAACAGCCGGGAGTTTCACCGGCGCGCGTCGAACGTAACACCGCTCGGGGTCGAGTCGAACGTGCGTTCGTTCGACCCGTACCCGTTCTACATTGAGGAGACGGACGGCTCGTACGTCTACGACATGGACGATAACGAGTATCTGGACTTCCTCCTAGCGCTCGGTCCGATCATCCTCGGACACGGCCATCCCGAGGTCAAAGACGCCGTCAAACGGCAGGTCGAGCAGAGCGATCTGACCGCGACGCCGCAGCCGGTCGCCATCGAGTTCATGGAGAAGGTCTGCGAAATGGTCCCCTCCATCGAGTCTGTTCGGATGGCGAACAGCGGCACGGAGGCGACGATGCACGCGCTCCGAGTCGCTCGGTCGTACACCGGGAAAGAGAAGATTGCCAAACCCGAGGGGGGATACGCGGGCGCGCACGACTACGCGCTACAGAGCGTCTACGCCAGCGAGGAGGCGCTCGGTCCCGAGGACGAACCGAACACGGTGTCGTACGGGACGGGAATCCCCGACGCGGTGAGCGAGACGGTCGTCGCGTTCCCCTTCAACGACAAGGAGGCGACCGAGAAGATCCTCCGGAAGCACGCTGATGACATGGCGGCCGTGATCATCGAGCCGGTAATGTTCTCGTGCGGTTGTCTCAAGCCTCGCGACGGGTATCACGAGTTCCTCCGCGAACTGACAGAGGAGCTCGACATCGTCCTCATCTGGGACGAGGTGATGACCGGCTTCCGGCTGGGGCCGCAGTCCGCACAAGGTCGGTTCGGCGTCACGCCGGACATGACGACGTTCGCGAAGGCCGCCGGCGCCGGCTATCAAGTCGCCGGATTCGGCGGTCGAGAGGACATCATGGAGGAGATCATCCCGCCGAGAAAGAAAGAAGCCTCCAAGTGGAACTCGTCGGCGTTCCACGGCGGCACGTACAATGGACACCCGGTCGCGGCTGCGGCCGGCCTGAAGACCCTGGAGATACTTGACGAGCGCGACGTGTACGAACACATCGACCGTCTCGGCGACAAACTGTTCACCGGGCTTCAGGAAGCCGCCGACGACGTCGGGCTCCCGGTCAATGTCGAACACATCGGCTCGATGGGACAGGTGTACATGACCGACCACGACATCCACGCGTATCGTGACACGTGGCACGCAAACACCGATCGATTCGCCGACTGGTGGATGGAAGCTGCGGCCGGCGGCGTCCTCTTCGGTAACCCGCTGCAGGGCGAGCGGTTCTTCACGACGTACACTCACACCGACGAGGAGGTCGACCACGCACTGGAGGTCGCGGAAGACGCGTTCCGCTCGGTCGACCACCAGTACGAGTGATGATGCCGAACCGGCCTAATTCATCGATTCGGGCCGTTAAGCGGTCGAATAGGACATGACGGGCGGCGATCTCGGGAAGACAAACGAACCGCTCGAACTCCCGGGGAGCAGAAGCGGAGACGACCCGTCTGTCGTGATCGTCGGCGGCGGCGTGATCGGCTGTGCGGCCGCCCGCGAGCTCGCGCCGGACCATCGCGTACTCCTGCTCGAACGCGACCAGATCGCGAGCGGAGCGACGGCACGGGCAGCGGGTGAGGTGACGATGGAGCCCTCCTACACGGACTACCCGGAGATCGCCGATTACGCGACCGACTTCTTCAGAAGGTACGACGGAACGGGCACGTTCGAGTACACCCAGACGCCGAGCGCGGAACTCGTTACCCCTGACCGTGAGGACGAGGCACGTGCGCGCGTGGACCGTCTTCGAAAGGACGGAGTTGAGGTTGCGTTTTTGGAGCCGTCGGAGGTCGAGGATCGGTGGCCGCAGATCGACCCATCATCGTTCGCCGGTGCGGTTCGGTTCACAGACACAGGTCACCTCGATCCGTACACACTCGCGACGACGCTACAGTCCGACGCCGAGGCGCACGGTGCTCGCTTCGAGACCGGGGTGACCGTAACGGAGATCCTCGAAGACGGCGAACGAGTCACTGGCGTCGACACCGAAGACGGGGCGATACGCAGCGACAACGTCCTCGTGGCCACCGGCTGGCGCGTCAACGAGTTACTGACTCCCATTCTGGAAGTTCCGATTCGACCGTACCGGACGCAGTGTCTGGTCTTGCGTCCGGACTCGTCGTTGTCCGACGCCTTCCCGATGGGGTGGATTCCCGGCGAGCACGTCTACTTCCGTCGCGAGGGGAACGGGGATCTCCTCGTCGGCGGCTGGTCGTTCGCCGAGGACGATCCCACGGCAGCGAGCGAACGTGCCGACGAAGCGTTCCAGGACCACGTCGCCGGCCTCGTTCCGCGGTTCCTCCGAGCAGATGGTCGCCTCCGTGTGGTCGACGGCTGGGCGGGAATCGACGGGGCAACGCCCGACACGCGTCCGATAATCGACTCGCCGGCGGACGCTCCCGACGGCCTCGTCATCGCCGCCGGATTCCACGGACGCGGTGTGATGTCCGCACCCGTCGCCGGGCGGCTCGTCCGGTGTCTCATGACCGGCGAGGATCCGCCAGTCCCGACCAGGCCGTTCTCACTGTCTCGGTTCGATTCTCGAAGCCCAGACTTCGAGTTCCTGAGTATCAGTGCCGGTGGGGACTGACGAACCACCGATCAGCAGTTTTCGCCGTCGTCGTACGAAGGGGCGTTGTTCGGACTTCGGGGGGATGCTCCTCCAGGACGCATACGGCGCGTGTTCGTCTCAATCGACGTACTGAGGGACAGCGATCGCTATCGCCTCGTCGGGTTTTAATACAGTCATCTGACAAAGTGCCTCGCATGTCCGAGCCACCTACTATCGACCCTGAAACTGCCGACTGGTTAACCCTCGACGAAGACGAAGAGATCGTTTGGTCCGGAAAACCACACGAGAGCAGCTTGATCCCGGCGCTTGTCGTCGGAATCCCTCTCGCTCTCGTCCTCATCGGGTTATTCGTCATCGCCGGGACCTATCTCCAGCGCGAGAATACGCAGTACGTCGTGACGACCGATGGACTGTACAAGAAGACGGGGATCCTCTCACGTGACGTCCAGCGCATCGATTTCGGAAAGGTCCAAAACACGTCCTACAGCCAGGGATTCTTCGGCTCGCAGTTCGGCTACGGGAACGTCGATATCTCGACCGCTGGCGGCTCCGGTATCGAGATGCAGTTCCGGTCGGTCCCCGAACCGCGCGAGGTTCAAGAGCGCATCAACAAACGCGTGAAGGGCAGCCGTGGTGAACCGACGACGGAATCAGGTGAAACCACGCGCGACGTACTTGACGAGATCCTCGTCGAACTCAGAGCGATCCGCTCTACCGTCGAAGCACAACGGGAGACGACGGGGAACACATCGGCCACGACGTCCAACACCGGTAATGCGGCGGACGAACGACCGACTGGTGAAGGGAGCACCGGCCACAGTGAGTTCGCGAGTAGCAACCCGAGAGCCGAGAACGCTACCGCCGAGGAAGAGTCGGCTGATGAACGGTAGCCAGCCATGACGGATTCGATAGATCCGGCGATCCCGCTCGACACCACCGAATCGGTCGAATGGTCCGGCCGCCCGCGGGTCACTACCGTCCTTCCAGCAGTCGTGGTCGGCGTTCTCCTCATCGTCTCCGGAATCGTGGTCAGCGTTGCCAGAGGGACCCCGCTCTTCCTCGCGGTCGTTCCACTCGGAGCGGCGATCCCGCTTTGGAACTATTTCGCTCTCCAAGGCGTGCAGTACGTGATAACGGAGGAAGCACTCTACGTGAAACGCGGCGTGTTGACCCGGTCTGTGACACAGGCGAACCTCGAAACCGTCCAGAACAGCTCCTTCGAGCAGGACATCACGGGGTCGATTTTCGGATACGGCTCAGTGACGTTCGAAATCGCTGGCGGGGACGACCTCTCGTTCCGGGCGATCGAAGACCCTCGTGCCATCCGGGCACTCGTCGATCGAACGGCAGCGAACGACGACGGTCTCGGTGGAGACGGTCGACGGGAATCCGGCATCCCCGGAGATCTGACGCAGTGGCGGCAAATTCGTGACGAGATACGAGCGCTTCGCAGCTCTCTCGAAGAGTAGTCGTTCGGGAAAGGCCAGAGAGTAGACGGTATCCCTGTGACGTGCCCGACTCGACGGGCGCCGAGTGAGCGTGGCGAGGAGACGAGCGAGGACGGACGGTCGAATAATTGCTTCTGGCAACTCACGACAGCAAGAGCGTCTTTCCGCGGCAACTGCGCAGCGAGACCGACACTCAGCATATACGTCTGCGAGCCTGAATGGTGGTAGATGCGGTGGGATCCACGACCCGCGCTTCGGCGACTCTCCAGACTGGTGACCCCGATGACGCTCACACAAACACAGATACGCGAGTACGACCGCCGCGCGATGGATAGTGCGGAGACTGCCACGGCGACGTTCGGGATCGGCTGTTTCTGGGGGCCCGACGCCCAGTTCGGTGCGATGGACGGCGTCGTTCGCACTCGCGTCGGCTACGCCGGCGGAACAAAAATCGATCCGACGTATCGCTCGTTAGGCGACCACACGGAAGTGGTGCAAGTCGAGTTCGATCCCGACGCGGTAGCGTATCGAGACCTTCTGAATCGGGTGTTCACGTCGCATAACCCGCAGCACCAGACGAAGAAAACACAGTATCAGAGTATCGTGTTAGCCGAGACGGACGACCAACGAGCGGTCCTCGATGAGTTCCTCGCTACGCGAGGGCTCACCGCCGACGGAATCGGCACACGCATCGAACAGCTCTCGCGCTTCTATCCCGCTGAGGACTACCATCAGAAGTACAAGCTTCGGTCCGTCTCCTCGCTCACGGACGCGTTCGAGGCGGCGGGATACGGCGACGACGAGTTGCGTGAATCGCCGCTCGCTGCCACGCTGAACGGGTACGCCGCCGGACACGATGTTGCCATTGCCGAGGAACTACCGATATCCGACCGCGGGACGGCCTAGACCTCGCGAATTTGTTACCGACGGCCAGCGCCGTCGACGGAGAGTCGGTCGAACAGCGGACGCGGGTCGCCGACGGCGACGGTTCCGACACGGTCACGCCCGACGTGAAACGGCAAGCGGCGCAGGAAGCCACGCCGTATCGGCGGATCCGTAGGCTTTCACCTGTCACGCAGTAACGGACCAGTGTGTCTAACGAACGGTCCCATCAGTCCGGTTCCGGTCTCGACGTCCTCATCTCCGGCGGATCGATGGGGGGGCTCTTCACGGGTATTGCGCTCGCACGGTCGGGCCACCGTCCGACGATATACGAGCGGTCGGCAGGTGCGCTCAAAAGCCGCGGCGGCGGGATCGTCGCCCAACGGAACATCCGACGGTTTCTCGGCGATCACGACCTCGTCGACCCGGAAGCGATCACGACGCGGTCTCACGAGCGCCGGTTTCTCGATGAGAGCGGTGACGTCGAACGCGCCGTGTCCGAGACGATGGTGTTCACGTCGTGGGACGCGCTCTATCGACAGCTCCGCGACGCCTTCCCCGACGAGCGATACCGGACGGGGACAGCGGTCACAGCCGTGACGCCCGAGACGGCGACCGTAACGATCGATGACGGGACGGAACGGACTGCCGACGTAGTCGTCTCCGCGGAGGGCGGCCAGTCGACGACGCGCGCTCACCTGCATCCCAACGTGGAACCGGAGTTCGCATCCTACGTCGCGTGGCGTGGCGTCGTCGACGAAGCGGCCCTTCCGGCCGGGTGTGTCGAGGCCTTCGACGGGACCTTCACGTTCTACCAAGGGACCGATCAGCTCATCCTCGCGTATTTCATCCCGGGCCCGGACGGCGAGACCGAACGAGGATCGCGTCGACTCAACTGGGTGTGGTACGACACGCTAGACGGGCGGGACCGGCGTGCGATATTCACGGATACGAGCGATACCGAACGACGGTTCTCCGTCTCACCGGGTCGGTTGCGCGAACCGGTGGGTCGCCGACAGCGAGAGCGCGCAGCGACGCTTCCGCCCGTGTTCGAGACGCTCGTGGGCGAGACGCCGGAACTCTTCGTACAGGCGATCTACGACCTGACGGTGCCGGCGATGGTCGCGGGTCGGGCGTGTCTGCTCGGTGACGCCGCGTTCGTTGCCCGGCCGCACACGGCCGCCGGGACGGCGAAGGCGGCTGGCGATGCGACCGCGCTCGCCGACGCACTTGCGAGCCACGGGTCGGTCGACGACGCGCTCGAAGCATGGGGTCGAACACGCACCGAGTACGGCACCACCCTCGTTGCCCGCGGGAAACAGATGGGTGACGTGCGGCTGAACCTGGACTGATCGGTGGCTCGGAGTGACCGCCCGAACGAGCGCCGCGCGTCACCGGTCGTCGAGCGGACCGGCAACGGGTAGAAGCCGACGCACTTACTCACGGGCCAGACGGGCCTCCGTATTCCGACCACCGACCCTATCCGCTTCGACTGGTTTCAACGGCGTCCAAAGTCGAACGCTACCGGTCTCTGAACTCCACCGTGTAGCCGTTCTCTCGAAGCGCTTCTACGAGGTCGTCTCCCCGCTCGATCTTGAATTCGTGGAACGAATTGTCGGGACTGTCTGCCGAATACAGCTCCGAGTCGATATTCTCCGGTATCTCGTTCTGATGGGTATTCTCTTGGACGACGACGGGTTGGCTGGGAACGCGCCCGGAACTGCTATCCTCTGTCATTTGAACACCTGTTGTTACAGCGAGACGGCTATTTGAATTCCGATTCCGGTTTCCGTCGAGACGGCTGTCTGACGCGATCACATCCGCCGAAATGGAACCGATGAATCGCGGGTCTGTCAGGCCCTCGGACCCCGGCGCTGTTGCAGTTCTCCGCTGGGGGCCGCCTTGCAAAGCGATGCTGAATACAGCGCGCATGCCGGTCACGTGGCCCGGTCTGTGTCAGCGTCACACACAGCAGGCGGGTTGCGGCAGGCGAATCCGCATCTCGGCGACCGGGCAGCGACCGCCGGCGTCACCCGTGAAACCGGTACAGCGACGTGACGTACGGCAGCCGGTTGAGCATCCAGATCGCGACCGGGAGCCCCACGACCGTGACCGCGAGGAACGACGCCGCGTTCGCCCACAGCAGGCTCAGCCACCAGCCGACGAGGATGAAGTAGATCGCTCGGACGGCGAGCGAGCGTTGCCCCCGCGCCGACTCGGGCGCCGAAAGCGACCGCGGCTCCGCGAGCGTGAGCACCGTCGGCACGAGGTTGATCAGCTTGATGCCGACCGGGAGCAGGACGACCGTGACGTTGAGCAGCCACGCGGTGTTGACGACGATCGGTGTCGCCCACCAGCCGACGAACACGAACCACAGCGCGCGAACGAGGAGGGATCGTTGTGCCATTGCTCGGAATAGACCCCCACGTAGTAAATCCGTGTCGTCGATCCCGGCGGTCCCTGAAAAGCGGATCTTCCGTTCTACGACGCGGAGGTACACGAGACGACGACCGAAGCGGAACGAGCAGAGATGTACTAGGCGTCGGGTGACTACCGACGGAACCTGCGGACTGGGACAAAACCAAGCGGGTGACTGTCTCCGAGGACGGCGCGTTTCGCGGCGGCAAAACACGCTCGTTCGCGCCGGTTGCCGGGAGGAGAGGTGCCGGATGCGACGGATGGGTCGTGACTCAGTGCGCAACTCCGTCAATACGCGAACAGAGCCCGGACATCACCCCGTACTCTGATACGTTCAAGCGTCGTCGTCGATTTCCGTTGCCGTCCGACGATACGTCTCGTCAAGCGAGGGACCGCCGAGCGTCGTGTACAGTTCGATGAGGTCGGCGACGTCACTCAGGCAGTAATCTTCGAGGAGTCGGGTGAGCTCTCGGTGGACGCTGGTCCCCTCGATGCCGGCGGCGACGTTGTCGACGTATCGCTCGCCGAGCACCTGCCCGACGTGTTTGCCTTGGACGCCGCTCCCGTCTATCTCTGAGAGGTACGGGTCCGGGAACTCGTAGTCGTCGTACCAGACGCTATCGTTGTCTACGCCGCCGAGGTCGTATGCTTTCCAGTCGGGGAGGATCTGCTGATCGTCCCAGAGTTCGTCGGCGTATTCGTCGGCCGCGGCGAGGGCGACGTCGACGTGGTTTTCGAACAGTGCCTCGGTCCGGTCGAAGAACCCGTGACCTGTCGCGGCGTCTATCTCTCGAGCCCAGTTGAGGAGGTGTTTCCCGTCGAACCAAGCACCGTTGTAGGTGAGGAGGCGGTCGACGTCCCGTTCGTCACACCACTCGAACATTCGCTGGTAGAGGTCGGTCGTGTGAGTGGCTTCCCAGTCCCCACGACGGAACGGTACCGCGGTTTCCGGCGTCGTCTCGAGACCGTCCGCGTACGCGAGACCGACGGCAACCAACTCGTAGTATTCCGTGTCGTTCGAGTTCTCGGGTGGTTCCTCGAAGGGGCTCGCGGTTTCGATGTCGAGGACGAGTGTCCCCATATTACGAGAGTGCTCCCCGGATACTCAACTCGAGTTCGCCAGTCGGTGTCGCCATAGACACGTCTCACGAGCGGTCATGATAAACATTATCTTAATATTGGGAAACTCCGAGCCGGCCGGAGTTCAAATTCATCGACGACAGTAGGATGACTGACTGATTAGTAGGACAAAATTTCCTATTTTCGACTCTGTTGAAATCTTCAGATGCTGACAGGAACTGACTGCCGGATACAGAGGATAAGTTCAGCATCGGGAGCGCGTTCAATCCAGGCTGGGCGAGTGCAGTAGCCGACTTGTCGCACCCATCGTAGTGTTGACCGTCGTAATTGAGCTACTTTTCAGGATTCGTGCCGATCAGACAGCGCAGCACCGGGGTGGATGAGCGATACTAATCAGCCCTTCAAATACTTCCGGCGGCGGATTATAATTTGGTGACATATTGACCCCGAGTCAAGAAGCACGCACCCATCGTAGTCGAGCGCCCCCCTGACCTCGAAGCCACCGCGGTCATCATCAACGTGAGAGCCAGCAGCAACACCGAAGAAACGGCCGATGTCGCCCCGACGTCAACACCCGCCTCCAACAGTCCAGCACGCAATCAGAGTTGGCCAGCGGCCAGACACACGGTCCGCGTCTGCAAGTCACGCGGCTCTGGCAGTGAACTACACCCTTCCAAGAGAAGCGCAAACTCTCGGGCCGTGAGCACATCCTCGCGGGTGTGCCGCGTGGTCAACGATTGTCGATGCCGCTGTGCCCATTCATTCGATCGATGATAGTTAATCGTCATCCACCACAAGAACGCTGTTCCCCCGAACCGAACGGCGACGTATCGGTAACAAGTCAACCCTATGCCCGCTGAATATAGAGGAAGTTAGTTTGCCGCCGCCAGCGACGGCGTAGGGACGGACGCCCGAACCGCAACCCATCGGTAAACGACGATGAGCGCAAGATAGACGAGAAGCAACGCGATATAATTCGGCCAGATCCCTTGCCCTGGATCGACCATGAGCGGCCAGAAATTACCGACCCCGTGGAGGAAGACAACGAGATAGAGGTTCTGCGTGAGCGCGTAGATCGTGCCAAAGATCGTCCCCGACAGAGCGAGCAGCACCAGCGTCCCAGCGAGCTGCGAAACGGGCGTTCCGTTGACCAGAAGCTCAACCGGGATATGGAGCGCTGAGAAGATCACACCGGTCACCACGATACTGATCGCCGTGCGAACCCGGAGAGAGCTGAACTCGAAGAGCGAAATCAGTTTGTTCTGTAGGTAGCCACGGAACGCCAGCTCCTCGACCGGTCCGGTGAACGCGTAGGTGGTGAACGCCCCAGCAGCGATAACGGTCGCCGAGAAGTTGAACGGGTCCGACTGATAGAACGCGTACACCCCGAACGATATCTCGTTGCCCGCAAGAAGGCCCATCCCGACAACGACTGCGTTAATGACAACGATGACACCGACGACCGCGATCGCCGCAGGCCGAAGGAGTCGTCGTGACAGCCCGATCTCGTTGAGCGTAACGCCATCATAGCGGTACACCGCTGCGACGATGCCGAACTGGACGAGACCGGACGGGATAGTCCAGAGCGATTCAACGAGGACCGAGGCGTCATCTCCGAACAGCCAGGTGAACGTGGTCGTCGAAATCATCACCCAGATAGTGAACGCAAGCACCAGTCCGACTGCGGGCCAGATACCGCATTGAAAGGTGGGCGACCACTGGGCCACTGAGCTTGACGTATTCGACTGATTACTCGTCATACTCACAGGTTGGCGACAACGAGCAATATCTGGGAGCCGAGCAGGACGCCGAGTGTGCCCAGCACGGCGACGACGTAGTATGGGCGGATGGCACCGAACTCGGCGGTGTCGTGCAACAGCGCGTCAAGCGCGCACGCGAGAACTGCCGTCGCGGCCACGAGCACTGGGAACAAGGTCAGGATGAGTGGAGTGGAGGCAAACTCCGGCCCGTAGTACGGTCCCATCCCGAGCGTCCAGTGAATCCGCAGCTGCTCCGCGAGCCTCCCGTAGGCGATGACGCTTCCGACCGCACTCAACAGGACCATCGCGAGACTACCAGCGGACAGTACGCGACTCGGAGCGTCATTGCCGGCGAAGCGGGTCACGAACGATACCATCCGTGCGTCGTCGATGTTCGGTGGTACTTCCATTGTCACACCCCATGCTTCAAGGGGAAGTCAAAAAGGCGTGCGAGCAGTCCTTCACTCCCTGAAGCGTTCGCCACCTCTTTACTCCCCGTGGTCGCAAATGGTGTCAATGAGTGAGGATGACCCCGAAATCGAGACTGTTGCCGGTCTCCTCGAAGATCAGACGGTTCGAGAGATCCTCACCGAAACGAGCCGGGAACCCATGTCTGCAACCGCACTGAAAGAGCGCTGTGAGGCGTCGGGACCGACGATTTACCGCCGCCTCGAAGGGCTTCAGGAAGCCGATTTCGTCGTTGAACAGACCCGTCCGGATCCAGACGGTGGCCACCACCGACAGGTGTATGAACCGAACTTGGACCGCATCACGATCGGTCTCGAAGAGGGGTCGCTCTCGATGCAGATCACTCGGCGAGAACGGATGGCCGACCGGTTCACGCGGCTCGTAGAGGAGATGTAACAGTGTTCGAAGCAATGCCCAGGGGCCTGGCAAAACTCGTCCTACAAGTCGGTAGCGAACTATCGGGAACCATTCAGACGGGGCTGTTGGCGTACGAACTGTTGGGGGCAGCGCTCGGAGTGTTCATCGCCTATCTCGCCTATCGAGGGTATCGCCGCAACCGAAGTCGGCCCATGCTGTTCGTTTCGCTTGGCTTCGCCCTCGCGCTTGGTGTTCCCCTCGCGATCACACTGGTGTATCTGGCACTCCCCGTCACAGGTGGTCGGGTGGTCGTGTCGGTCGTCAACCAGACGTTCGAAGTCGTTGGTCTCTCGTGTATCGTCTATGGCCTCCGTTCATAGCAGTGATTCTCCAGCGAATCCGCGACCGTCGCTACAGTAGGTCCTCGGGCGAGAGACCCGATAGCTACAGCCGTAGTGAAATCGTCCCGCTTCAACGAGTGAAGTCCTGCTGGACGTGTTTTTTATACCCCGTTCCACCCTCCGGGTGATGACGCAGAGTTCAACGACACACCGTCGCCGGCGTGTCGCATCGCTAATCGACTCACACCCGACTGGGGCGTTTTTCCTCCTGGCAGTCGCCATCTCGTGGGGGGCCTGGATTCCGCTGTTTCTGGTGATCCCCTCCGCGACGAGTGTCGTCATGATGCCGGGGGCGTTCGGCCCCGCCATCGCGGCGGTGGTCGTACTGTGGGTCCAGGGGGAGTCAGTTCGGGAGTGGCTGACCGACGGCCTGGACTGGCACATCGAAAGACGCTGGTACGGTATTACCCTTGGACTCGCGCTCGTACTCGCGCTCGTACTCGGAGTCGGGCTCGCGATCAGTACGGGGCAATTTACCACAGATCGCCTGCCGCAAGTAGCAGCGATGTATCCGGTCACGGTGCTAATTACATCGTTGCTCGGCGGTGGCCAGGAGGAGTTCGGGTGGCGTGGATTTGCGGTCCCGGCGCTTCAGGATCGCTTCGACGCGCTAACCACGAGCGTTATCGTCGGCCTTGTCTGGGCGGTATGGCACCTGCCCGCGTTCGCGTTCGAGATCCCGGGCTACACCTCTTCGTTCGCACTGTACACACTGCTCGTCGTCGGGATTTCGATCATCCTCACCTGGCTGTACAACAGCACAGACGGGAGTGTCCTGTTGGCGATGCTCTTCCACGGCGGGGTCAACGCGGCCCCAGGTATTGGTACGGCATTCGTTGGGGATCTCTCACTGATTGACGTCTCACCGTACCTGGTTCTGGTCCCCGCTGTCTGGGTCGTCGCCCTCCTGCTGCTGTTTCGATACGGGCGAGACACGCTCTCGGCTGGCTCCAGTATGACAAACGCTATCGGGGACGCCCAGACCGAGATTACCGAAGTGTCGTAATTAGACTGCGAACCTGAAACTCCCACCGCTCGGGATTCCTCCGTGTTTACGCGGAAGAGGATGTCAACCCGGAGCAGAGCGGATTCAGCGAGTGGTTCGATCCCTTCGTCTTCGAGCGGGGAGAGAAGCCTGGCGTTCCGCCGCCTGACCCGCCACTCGGGAGCATACCAGGAGACCCGATCAACAGCGACCGTCTCCGGTGGTTCGGTGACGAGTGTCACGTTCGCGTCCGCCGGTTCTGGTACTGTTTCGGGAGCGCACCTCGGCTCCACGAAGAACGCTCGGCGCTGTCGCGGTGAGAAGAGGGGGAGGTGGTCGGTACTCCTCCGGTCTCTACCGCTCACCTCGCTGCAAGATACGCGCCCCCCAACCCGCGAGGAAACTCATACTCCCCGCGGAGCTACGGATCGGCCAGCCTTACTGACGGTTTGCGATGGTATCCTTTTGATAATATCCCCTCAAGTATTACAGTAGGTCGTATACTCTGCATCGAACTCTTGTGGCGGTGGTTGCTGGAACTGCGAATCCACGTCCTTCGAGGTATAGGGGTTTTCCAACACGGTCAATAACCCCTTGAATTTGGATAGATCCCCGGTTTCGAGATACTCATCCAGCGCCTCTTCAACCAGGTAGTTGCGGGGGACATACCGCGGATTGGCTTCCTGCATCAACTTCTCATCTAGGCCGACAGCAGCCAACTTATTCCTGAGCCGCTCGAATTCTGCAGTTGCAAACACTGGGTCATCAAACGTACCGGGCGTCTCTAACTCGAGGAACGTATTGGTGTAGTCCGCGTTCGATTTGCGAAGCCACTCCAAGAATTCATCGACCAGTTCCTCCTCGCCATCTGAGTTGATCCCCAGTTTCTTCCGCATCATCGCGTCGTATTGCGCATCGAATCGATCCTCAAATTCGTCTAGTTTGACTTCGAGTTCATCGTACGCGAGCGCTGATTCTGTACACAGCGGTTGGAGTGCCTCTGCGAACCGTTCGAGATTCCACCGCAAGATGGGTCGCTGGTTTCCGAATGCGTATCGCCCGTGCTTATCGATCGAGCTGAAGACCGTCTCCTCATCATAGTAATTTATGAAGGCACAGGGTCCGTAATCAAATGTCTCTCCGTCGATACTCATGTTGTCCGTATTCATGACGCCGTGGATGAATCCGACACGCAACCAGTCGACAACCATCTCGATCGATGACTGCATGACTGCATCGAAGAACTCGAGGTATGTGCGATCCGCTTCATTTAGCCGCGGGTAGTGCCTGTCAATAACGTAGTCAGTGAATCGCCGTAGTTCGTCGGATCCTTGACCTGCGACGTACTGGAAGGTCCCGTACCGAATGTGGCTGTTCATCACTCGGACAAGGACGGCTCCGGGCTCTGTCCGTCGTCGTTCGACTGCTTCGTCAGTTTCGACGACTGCCAGGCTTCTCGATGTTTTGATATTTAAATTCCGCATCGCATACGAATACAGATACTCTCTGAGCATCGAGCTGATCGTTGCGTTGCCATCGCCTCTTCCGGAGTACGGCGTTCGACCGGCCCCCTTCAGTTGAATATCGTATCTATTACCATCGTGTACATGCTCGCCGAGTATCATCGCTCTCCCATCGCCCAAGATGGTAAAACTCCCATACTGGTGGCCCGCATACGCTTGGGCGATAGGTTCTTCCAAGCAGTCTTGGCCCGCTAGAATCTTAGCATTGAGCTTCGCCGTATCCAATCCGAGATCAGCACACAGCTCGTCATTGAGAAGCAACACGTTGGGATCAGCGATACTTTTTGGCGTTACCCTCGAATAGAGGTTTGAGTCTAAATCTTTGTAAGTGGTGTCAAATGAAAAGGACATTTAGTTTCATATCGTATTATCTTGCTTGCTTTAATAATCTTGTCCTTGGAAATGTTAAGAACCGATCGATCAGAGAGGTTCAAATTGGCGTGTGTCGCATACACGCTCTGTATCTCGCATGGCGTTCCTCACAGAAGCGGGAGAGGAGTAGTCCGGCTTCGGTCCGTAAGTTCGCGATACCGACCGCAGCGGAACAGCATCTATCACTTCCTACGGATTTCAACAGAGCCGAAGACGGTTGTTGATGCTTCCGTCGGCGGTGAGAGCGCCGCCGCTGTCCCGTCCTGTTTAGCCCGCGCTCCGTTCTGAGACCGCTCCCTTCCCGCGCGACCGGTCCGGACGCATCGGGTCCGGGACGTGTCCGGCGTTCAAGTGCGTAGAGCGTAACACCCAGCCGTGACTGACGACGCGTTCGATCCCGACGATGTCGGCCTCCCGACCGTCTCGTGTACCCGCTGTGACCGCGAGTGGAAGCTCGACCACGAACTCGACGACCTACACGCCGGCAACCGCGCGGTCGAGCAGTTCGCGCTCGATCACGAACGACACACCGGCCACTTCCCGGACGACGTGACCCCGTGGGTCGTTCGGTGCCAGCGCTGTCCGGACGGCGACCAGTTCCTGTCGGAACGCCCCGCGCGGCGCTGGGCGACCACCCACGCGCGCCACACGCGCCACGTCGTGCGACTCGACGGACCGGACGGGACGGACGAGGTCGTCTCCCCCGAGACGGACTGAGTCCGACCGGTGAGCCGTCAGCCCGGGCCGAGCGCGGCGATGTCCGCTCCGACCGCGGCCCGGGCGTCGGCCGGGTTCGGCTCGTGGTCGGCGAGGTGGGTCCACTCGCACGCCGACAGCGCGGACAGGTGATCCACGATCGCCGGACGGTACGGCGCCGCGGCGGCGACCCCGTCGCCGTCACGCCAGACGTCGTCGATCACCGTCATCGAGTCGATGCGCACCTCGACCGCGACCGGGTCGCACCGGGAGACGAGCGCTTCGAGCCCGAGGTGGAGCGCCGCGTACTCCGCGGTGTTGTTCTCCGCCCGCGACCCGACCGGCCGCCCGAGCGCGGCGAACGGCTCGCCGCCGGCTCGGAGCACGGCGCCCGCGCCGGCCGGTCCGGGGTTCCCGCGCGAACTCCCGTCGACGTAGAGCACGACGCCGGCGTCGTCGGCGCGCTCGCACCCCTCCCTCGCGGGCGGCGGGTCGCCGGCGAGCACCTCGTCGACGGCCGTCCGGACCTCGTCGTCGGTCGTTCCGGGGTCGAACAGCCCTCCGAACCCGTCGACGGCCGCGTCGACCGCGTCGATGGCGGGCCCGATCTCGTAGTCGTACAGGGCGAGCACCGCGTCGACCCGGCCGGCGAGCGGCGACAGCGTCGCGGTCGGTAAGCGGTCCATCTACGGGTCGCCCCGCGCTCGCCGTCGCCGCCGGTTCGTCGCATTGCTCATCGCTACGCGTACGTCGGGCGGAACGGGCAAAAGAGCGCGGGTCGGAACGGTCCGTCGTCGTCGGCCGGGGCGCCGGCGTCGCCTCGCACCAGCGACCGAGCCGCAAGGACGGTCGCGCACTCACCCGTTCGAGACGGTCGTGATCGCTCTGGAGTTGTAGCGTACCGTACACTATTGCAGTCTGTCTTGCGAGAGTCAGAGGCGGGCGTTCCTCCTCCATCCGTCCCGCACGCAAGCGTTCGCCGGCCACGTCGGGGGAGGCACCCGAGGACTTATGTCTTTTATCCGTAACTAATATCTGAGGTCTACGGCGCGGCGAGGAAACCATGACACGGAACAAGCCCGACACGGAGGCGACAGGGGTATCGAAACGGGAAACGCGGACGCTGGACCGGCGACGCGTCCTCCGCGGACTCGGCGTCGGCGCGGGCGTCGCCGCGCTCGGGCTCGGCGGCGTCGGCTCGGCCGCCGCCGACACGGCGTCGGTCAGCGGGGGCGGCGGGGCGCTCCAGACCGCCATCAACGGCGCCACCGACGGCGACACGATCGTCGTGACGGACGACAAGACGTACGATCCGGTAGTAGTCGACGTCGGCGTGACGCTCGAAGCGGACGGGGACCCGACGATCCAGGGCGCGGGCGACGGCGGTACCGATAACGGGGAGGACGAGAACGGTAGCAGCGCCGCGGTCAGCATCGCGGCCGACGACGTGACGATCACGGGATTTACCGTCACGAACCCCGACGGACTCCTTGGAATCAAGGTCCAGAAGGACTACGACGGCGCGACGATCGAGAATAACACGGTCGAGGACGTCGGACCGACCGGACTCCGCGGCGTGACGGGGATCATCGTCGGACAGGGCGACCACGACGACATCTCGATCGTCAATAACACGATCCGGAACCTCGATCAGGAGACGACGGACGATTCGAGATTCCCGACCGTCAACGGCATCCTGTTCGACGCCGACAACAGCGATCCGGGGACGATCACGGAGACGACCGTGAACAACAACACGATCGAGGGGATCGAGAGCGACATCTCGCCGCTCGGCATCGTCGTCCAACACGAGACGGACGGCGTCACGATCAACAACAACGAGATCAGGGATCTCGTCGCCGCGGACGACACCGACTCAGACCCGGACGACGGTGTCGACTTCGGGTTCACCTTCGCGCAGGGGATCAATATCGCCTCGCCGGCCACGGCTGACACCGTCATCAACCACAACGTGATCGAGGAGGTCACCAGCGCGGAGACGATCCTGCCGGAGGCCGTGAAGATCGACGGGGACGGGAGCGGCCTGACGTTCCGGGCCAATCGGTTCCTCGTCGCCGTCGGCCTCAACAACCGGAACGGGACCGATGGCGGGAGCAGAGACCCGTCGGACGATCCCGAGGTCGACGCGAAGAACAACTGGTGGGGCAGCGAGGACGGGCCCGAGGAGGCTGATTTCAATCAGGACGCGGACGACGACGATCGCAGCGACGTCGTCGGGAACGTCGCGTTCGAGCCGTTCCTCCGCAACCCGCCGGGCCCGAAGGGGAAGGGCAACGGCCGGGGCGGAGGCGGCGGCGGCAACGGCGGAGGCGGCGGGAACGGCGGGAATGGTCGGGGGCGCGGCAACGGTAAAGGCGGGACATAAGAGCGCGAGAGCGCCGGGACCGGGCGTCGCCGCGCTCCGGGTTCGGGAGCGGCGGCGTGCGCCCGAGCGCTCCGGCGCGGTTTCGATCGACCGAAACGGACTGAGATGGCGTCGTACACCTACGACCTGAGCGGGTTCGTGACCGTCGACTCCGAGTTCGAACTGTGCCTCGTCGACGTCCCGCCGCGGCGGTCGGATGAGGGCGGAGACATCGTCGTTCGGCGGGGCGAGGCGGGCGCGCCTACCGTCGAGTGGACCGGTCGCCGCGTCGTCGTGACGGTGCCGCCGTCGATGACCGTGGAGAAGGACGCCGCGACCGAACCGGTGCGGTTCACTAAGATACTGCTGTCGGCCGTCCAGGCATTGCTCTTGCGGCGGGAGGCGACGCTGGCCTTCGGCAGCGCGTTCCGGGCGCCGGACGGGAGCGGCGTCGGCCTGTTCGGACCGAGCGGCTGCGGGAAGTCCGCGGCCTCGTTCCGGCTCGCTCGGGAGCGGGGCTACCGACTGCTCGCGGACGACCTCCTCGTCTTCCACGACGGCCGGGTGTACCCGTTCCCGCGGTACCTGAACCTCCCGCGCGACGTCGCCGCAATCGAGCGGTGGCTCCGGTCGGAGGAGGCCTCGACCGAACGCGTCAGGCTCTGGCCCGACGCGGCGGACGTGCCGCGGCGATCGGTCACCGAGAGCGTGCCCGAGCGGATCGAACTCGACGAGGTGCTGGTGGTCGCTTCCCACGAGCCGCCCGCGGGGAGCCCGGAGCCGATACCGCCCGAAGACGCCGCCGCGACGCTGATCGATCTCGTCGACAAGTCGCTGGCCGGGTGGATCACGGAGTCGCGGACGCGCGAGGCGATCGACGACCGCGGCGTCGACCGTCGACCGATCCTCCGATCGGCGGTGAGCGGCGCGGCCTGTTACCGGCTCGAAACGCCGCGAAGCGACCTCGCGCGGTCGGTCGCGGAGTTCGTGGAGCGGTGAGCGGAGCCGGGCCGCGTCTCCCGACCCGGACGGTCGCTACCCGTCGAACCGAGCCGGCGGCCGCCGGTGATCGGTGGCCCGTTCGAAGGCGTACGCGAGCTCGAACAGCCGCTGCTCGGCGAACTCCCGCCCGAGGAGCTCGACGCCGACCGGGAGCCCGTCCGGAGTGAACCCGGCCGGGACGACGATCGCGGGGAGCCCCGTGTGGGCGGCGAGCTCGCAGTTCATCTCCGCGAACGGCTGGTTGTCGGGGATCTCGACCGGCGGTATCCGCGACGGCGGGTACAGCAGCGCGTCGAGGTCGTCGTCCGCCAGCCGCGCGAGCGTCGCGTCCCTGACCGCCTCCCGCCGCCGGAGGCTCCGCAGGTAGCCGGTGTTCTCGTCGAGCGCGTCGGCGTCGGTGTCGAGGATCGCGGTGCCCTCGAACCTGGCTCGCACCGCCGGGTGGAGCTCGCCGGTCGCGACGAGTTCGGCCAGCGAGTCCGGCGACGCCGCGTCGCACGTCTCCGAGAGGTAGGCGTCGAAGTCCCGGGCGAACTCGTACTCGAGGACGCGGGCGCTTTCGAGGCGCGTCTGGTCCACCACGTCGACGGGGTCGACGACCGTCGCGCCCGCCGCCTCGAACTCGGCGATCGCGTCCTCGACGACCGCCGTCACCCGCTCGGCGGCGCTCTCGGGGGCGCTCTCGTCGTCCCGGAGGCCGAAGAACTGCCGAGCGACCCCGATGCGCGCCCCGTCGAGCCCGTCCTCGTCGAGGTGCGCCGCGTACCCTTCGTCCGGGACCCGCCGGTCGCCGCGCGCCGTGATCGGGTCCGCCGGGTCGTACCCGGCCATCGCGTCGAGGGTCCGCGCCGCGTCCTCGACCGTCCGCGCGATCGGGCCGGCCGTGTCCTGCGTCTCGCTCAGCGGGACGATCCCCGTCCGGCTGACCAGTCCCATCGTGGGCCGGACGCCGACGACGTCGTTGAACGCGGGCGGCGACCGGACCGACGAGCACGTGTCGCTCCCTGTCCCGACGACGGCGAAGTTCGCCGCGATCGCCGCCGCCGTGCCCCCGCTCGACCCGGACGGGCGCCGGTCGCGGTCGTACGCGTTCCGCGTCGCCCCGCCGAGGGAGCTCACCGTGTCGACGCCGAAGGAGAGCTCCTGGAGGTTGGCCTTCGCGAGGACGACGGCGCCGGCCTCCCGGAGCCGCGCCACCACGGACGCGTCGCGGCTCGGCCGTGACTCGGCGAGCGCCGTGGAACCGGCCGACGTCGGCATGTCGTGCGTGTCCTGGTTGTCCTTGAGAACGACGGGGACCCCGTGTAACGGGCCGACGAGACCGTCGCGGTCGAGCGCGGCGTCGAGTTCCCGCGCGCGGTCGAGCGCGTCGGGATTCACCGCGAGGATAGCGTTGAGGTCGTCGTCGTGCGCCGCGATCCGCGACAGGTACGCGTCGGTGACCGCCTCCGCGGTCGTCTCTCCCGCCTCGTAGGCGGCGTGGACGTCCGAGACGGTCGCTTCGATCGGGTCGAAGTCGTCGGTGTCCGGCGGCGACATAGTGGCTTCCGTGACCAATTCGCACACAGCGTTCTCAATCTACCGCTTGACGTGGTCACCGAACGGTCGCCGAGAGACGCCTCGAACCGGACGCCCCGCGTCACGCCCCGCCACTCGACCGGGAGCGTAACACACCGAACAGTCACCGTTGAACGGTTTCGGTGTCCGGAAGTGGAAGTTCAGCACGTTTTCTCTGAGTATGTCCCGATTCTGAGCGCAATGCGTTTACAGTTGCAGTGCGTTGACACTGCACATGGAGACGGAGTCGACCCCCGTTTCGGAGCTCATGAGCACCGGCCTGCTGACGACGACGCTCGACACCGCCGTCGAGCACGCCGCGGAGACGTTGCTGACCGAGGGCGTCGGGTCCTTGGTCGTCCTCGACGAGTCGGGGGGACTCGCGGGCGTACTCACGACCACCGACCTCGCGGAGATCGTCTCGTCGGGCCGGGTTCCCGGTTCGGCGACCGTCGCCGACTACATGACGGACGACGTGACGACGGTCGCGTCGACGGACGCGGTCTACGACGCCGCGGTGAAGATGATCCGGGGAGACATTCAGCACCTTCCCGTCACCGACGGGGACGACGAGGTCGTCGGGATGCTCTCGGCGACGGACCTCACGGCGCAGCTGACGTACATGACCAGCAGCGGCACCGACTGACCTCCCGAGTCCGGGTTCGGCTCGGACCCGAGCCGGGGGGCGTCCCGGACCGGGTCGCCGTCCCGGTGACCGAGTCGGACGACGAGACGCGGGCGCCGGTCGGTCAGGCGCCGTCCGTCGGCTTCCGGGCCTCGATGGCGGCGGAGACGAGGTAGTCGCCGAGGTCGCGGTCGGCGTCCCACTCGCTGATGAACTCGGTGCTGTCGTCCTTGGGCGTTATCTCGATCGCCTCGAAGCCGGCGCCGTCGAGCATCGATTCGAGCGCCTCGACGGTGGCCGCACCGGCGACGCAGCCGGTCAGCGAGTCCGGGTCCCGCTCGACGTCGTCCGGGAAGGGCGCGGTCTGGACGACGTCGGAGACGGCCACGCGACCGCCGGGCTCGAGGACGCGGTAGGCGTCGTCGAACACGGACCGCTTCTCCGGAGCGAGGTTGACGACGCAGTTCGAGATGACGACGTCGACGGTCGCGTCGGCGACGGGGAGGTGGCTGATCTCGCCGAGGCGGAACTCGACGTTGCCGGCGTCGTTCCGCTCGGCGTTCGCCCTGGCCTTCGAGACCATCTCCGGCGTCATGTCGACGCCGATGACGCGCCCCTCCGTCCCGACCTCCCGCGCGGCGAGGAAGCAGTCGAACCCCGCGCCGGAGCCGAGGTCGAGCACGGTCTCGCCGGGCGTCATCTCCGCGAAGGCCTTCGGATTCCCGCAGCCGAGGCCGAGGTCGGCGCCGTCGGCGACGGCGGCGACGTCGTCCGCGTCGTAGCCGAGGCGCTCGCTCCCGGTCGCGGCAGCGTCGCCGTCACAGCAGCCGTCGTCGGCGACGCCGCCGTCGCAGCAGCCGTCGTCGGTGGCGTCGACGCCGACCTCGTCGGAACCGTCCCGACCGCCCGACGCGATCCGGCCGTAGCGCTCGCGCACCATCTCGCGGATCGCCTCGGGGTCCCGGTCGGCCGGCGCCTCGGCGTCGTTACTCATCGGTCCCCCGCACGTCGTCGAGCGTTTCGAGGAGCGCCGCGGCCGTCTCGGTCAGGTCGTAGTACCGCCACGACCCCTCCTTTCGTCGCGTCACCAGCCCCGCGTCGCGGAGCCGCGAGAGCGCTTGGCTGACGGCGCTCTGACTGACGCCGACCCCGGCTTCGAGGTCGCAGACGCAGACGCCGCCGTCGTCGCTCGCGATCAGGCGGAGCAGCTCGTATCGCGTGTCGTTCCCCATCGCGGTCAGGACCCGGAGGTCCGTCGCCGTCGCCGCCGGGTCGGCGCCGTCGAGCGACGCGCAGCAGCCGTCGGTCTCGTCTCCCGTCTCGTCGGCGGTCACGCCGTTCACCATATTAGCAATACATTATACAACCAAATACTAATACGTTTCCCAAACCGCGGTTCGCGACCGGGAGAGACGGGGACGCCCGTCGCGACCGCCGCGACGCGATTCGGGAACCGGTTCTCCGGATCACGCCGACCGATCCCGCGGAAAGCGGGTGAGCGATGGGGCCCGCGCGTCACTCGCCGCCGACCGTCGTCGTCACCCGAAACGTCTCCGGGGGGTTGAGGATGCCGGCGACGGTCACCATCGAGTGAACGACGGTGATCAGGGAGGCGCGTCGCGCTCTCGAAACGCCGCCACACCCGGCGATCGCACACACTGCGCCCGCCGCCGCACGTAGTTTTTTGAAATCCGACTCCTCACATTGGTTATGGCCACACCTGGCGAGTTTGGTGAGTTCGGTGGTCGTCACGTTCCCGAACCGCTCGAAGAACCGCTGGCCGAGTTAGCGGCCGCGTACGAGGACGCGATCGGTGACGAGGAGTTCATGGCCGAGCTCCGGCATCTCCTCGAACACTTCGCCGGTCGTCCGACGCCGGTGTTTCACGCGGAAACGCTGAGCGAGCGATACGGCGCCGACATCTACCTCAAACACGAGGACCTCCTCCACGGCGGGGCCCACAAGCTCAACAACACGCTCGGACAGGCCCTGTTGGCCAAGCGAGCCGGGAAAGAGCGGCTGATCGCCGAGACGGGGGCCGGCCAACACGGCACCGCGACCGCGATGGTCGGCGCCCTCCTCGACCTGGACACGACGGTGTACATGGGCCGCCACGACATGCGGCGACAGGAGATGAACGTCTTCCGGATGCGGCTGATGGGCGCCGACGTGGAGCCGGTCGAGCGCGGCAACGAGGGGCTCGCGGAGGCCGTCGACGCCGCCTTAGAGGACTTCGCCGCCAACGTCGACTCGACCCACTACCTCGTCGGGAGCGTCGTCGGTCCCGACCCGTTCCCGCGGATGGTGCGCGAGTTCCAGTCCGTCATCGGCACCGAGGCGCGCGAACAGATCCGAGAGCTGCACGGGTCGCTCCCCGACGCGTGCGTGGCGTGCGTCGGCGGCGGGTCGAACTCGATCGGGCTCTGGCACGCGTTCAAGGACGACGACGTCAAGTTCTACGGCGCCGAGCCGGGCGGGATCGACGACGAGAACCACTCGGCGCCCCTCTCGAAGACGGAACAGGACGAGCCGCGGATCTTCCAGGGGATGAAGACGAAGACGATCGGCGACGACACCCAGAACCACTCCGTGTCGGCCGGTCTCGACTACCCGGCCATCGGGCCGGAACACGCGGCGCTACAGGAGATGGGCCGCGCCGAGTACCACGCCGTCTCCGACGACGAGGCGCTGGCCGCGTTCCGCGAGCTGAGCGAGGCCGAGGGGATCATCCCGGCCCTGGAGCCGGCGCACGCCCTCGCGCTGGCCGCCAAGCTCGCCGAGGACGACCGCCACGACACGCTGCTGGTCAACCTCTGCGGCCGCGGCGACAAGGACATGCAGACGGCCGCCGAGCACTTCGACCTCGCGGACTGAGTCGGGGCGACGCGACGGGAGCGCGCGTCGGCGCTCACAGCTCTTTTTCGAAGTGAACGAGCTCGTACGCGCCGGCGACGGAGCGGGCCGCCTCTTCGTAGCCGTGCGCGCGGTAGAACTCGAGGGCCGCCGCCTGCCGAGTCGACGTCGTGGCGAGCAGGGTCTCGAAGTCGGCGGCGGCCGCGCGGCGTTCGAGCTCGCGGAGGAGGGCCCGACCGTACCCGCGTCGCTGGTACGGGGGAGCGACGCGCATCCGATGGAGCTCGGCCGCGCCGGGTCGGTCTCGCTCCTCGCCGTGGCCGGCGCGGTTCGGGAGGTAACCGCCCATCGCCGCGAGCGTGCCGTCGCGGGTGGCGAGACCGGTCTCGGACGCCTCGGCGGCGTCGGCCGCGGCGTCGGTTGAGCTGTCCGCGGGACCCGTCAGGCCGTTCGTGGGGGCGGCCGGGCCGTCCGAGGGATCGGTCGCGTCGACGACGCCGACGACGAACTCGCCCCCGGCGTCGAGGTACGACGCCTCGACCGCGCTCAGGTCGTCCGTGCCGGGAACGTCGGTCGGGTCGACGCCGGCGTCCCTGAGCGCCCACTCGTGGAGGGCCCACACGGCCGCTTCGTCCCGCGGATCGTACGTCCGGAGCCGCAATCCAGCCGTCACTACGTGCGACGGTACTCGCGCGTCGGCTTGAACATACGGGTCTCCGTCGAACTCCCCGACCGACGACTGACACCGAGCCAATCCCGACCGGTGCAGGGGGCTCGCGGACGGGTCCCGACCGCAGGCGCTCGATGCAACAGACTTTCCGTCTGGCACCTCTCGTGTTCGTATGACGATAGAGACCGGCGATTCTGTGACGCTCGAGTACACTGGGCGGCTCGACGACGAGACTGTGTTCGACACCTCTCGGCAGTCCGTCGCCGAGGAGACGGGCCTCGCCGAGGCCCAGCCCGATCGAGAGTACGCGCCGCTCACGGTCGAAATCGGCGACGAACAGGTCATCGAGGGGATGGAGGAGGGACTCATCGGCCTCGAGGCCGGGGAGACGGACACCCTGACCATCCCGCCGGAGAAGGCCTACGGCGAGCCAACCGACGAGAATATTCAGACGTTCGACACCGACGAGCTCCGCGAGATGCTCGGAGGCCAGACGCCCGAGGAGGGCTCGTATCTCGAGGCTCAGAACGGCCGTCAGGGCGAGGTCGTCCACGTCGACGATGAGGTCGTCCGAGTGGACTTCAACCCGCGCCTCGCCGGGGAAACGCTGACGTTCGACGTCGAAATCGTCGACGTCAACTGATCCCGAACGGAGGCGTCTCCGGCGGTCGACGGGAGCGGCGGCGAGCGAGGGACGATGGCCCGGTCGGACTTCTCGGGCTTCTCGGGCTTCGGCGGAACCGGCCCGAGATGCGGGCGCCGCGTAATCAGCCGTTTAATACGTCTCGTACTCGGAGAGCCGGCCGGCCGGGCGAGAAGAGACGCGCGGCTCTCGCGAGGTCTCGCTTCGGGCGGCGTCGCGCCCGGTTTTGACGGACGCGGGTCGCTCGGGACGGCCTTCCGACCTGACAACGAAGCATAGAATGCGGTTATCCCCGACAGCGACGTAGCTCTCTCCGGAGTACTGATACCCAAATGATAGACACCCGTCCGGTCCTCTGCAGGCGGTGCGGCGGTCCGACCGACGTCACCGACGTGGTCGTGAGACATTCCCCGTCCGATCCGCTGGTCGTCTCCGAGTGCGCCGGCTGTGGCGCGATAGTCGGCGTCGGCGCCCATCGGTAGCCCTCAGGAGTCTCGGTGTCGTCGGACGCGCCGCTCGTCTCGGCGCGGAGGCGACCGGTCCGGCTGCGTCGTCCCGCCGAGACGAGCGGCGGCCCGGGGGTCAGAACGAGGTCTCGTCCGACTCGACGGCGGCGCGCCCGCGGTCGTCGTACCCCTTTCGACCGACGGCGTCCTCCGGGAGCAGCGAGGTGACGAACTCCTCCAGCTCGGCCTCGGACCGGAAGGCGTCCGGCTCGTCGTCGACCACGTCGAGGATCTCCGGAAGCGGCATCGTCTCGCCGTTCGCGAACTCGACGACGCCGTCGTCGCACTCCTCGACGACGGTGTCGTACGTGACGGGGTACTGGCAGTCGCAGACGTCGGTCATCGCCGCTTCCACGTCCATGTTTATTTTTCGTGATGAATACTGAAAAGGCTGGTGCCGGCGGCGCTCGCCGGCGATCGCGGTCGGTGGTCGTGTACCGTGTGCCGTTCGGTGGTCGCGGAACGCGTACCGGGCGGCGGCCTGACGGGAGCGGCGAGATGGGTGAGGGCCTCCGCGGGTCGGAGAGTATACGTTGCCGCGCGCCGCAGAACGCTCCATGTCTCCCGCACTGCGGTGTTACCGATGTGGAGATCGCTACCGGGACCCGCTCCGCGTCCGTTGCGACTGCGGAGAGCCGCTCTGGTTCGAGCCCGACGCGGCGGCGTTCGGCTGGGAGGACTGCCGGGCGTACGACGGCGCGTGGCGGTACGAGCCGCTCTTGCCGATCGACCGGCCCGAGGGCGTCGCTCGCGCCGCGGGCGGCACCCCGCTGGTCAGGAGCGAGGGCCTCGACGACGCCGCGGGCTGTCGCGTGTACGTCAAAGACGAGGGCGAACACCCGACCGGCGCGTACAAGGACCGGGGCAGCGCCGCGGCCGTCCCGCACGCGGTCGCCGCGGCGGACGGCGCCGTCGGAACCGTCTCGTACGGCAACATGGCGATGAGCACCGCCGCCCACGCCGCGAGCCTCGACAGGGAGTGCGTCGTCCTCGTTCCCGACGACATCTCCCCGGTCCGACTCGAGCTCATCGGCCAGTACGAGCCGACGATCGTGCGCGTCGACGGCGACTACGGGGCCCTCTACGGCGACGCGCTCGACCTCTCCGACGAACTCCCGGTCCGGTTCCTCGTCAGCGACGCCCCGGCTCGGATAAGCGGATACGCGACCGCGATGTTCGAGATCTGCGAGGCGTTCGCCCCCGACGCGCCCGACGCGGTCGTCCTGCCGACGAGCTCCGGCGGGTTCGCCTCGGGGCTCTGGCGCGGGATCCGCGACCTCGAGGCCGCCGGACTCCTCGACGACCCCCCGCGGCTGTGCCTCGTCCAGACCGCCGCATCAGACCCGATAACGCGGGCGTTCGAGTCGGGCGCGACCGACCCGACGCCCATCGCGCCCGACGAGACCGGCGAGACGATCGCTCACTCGATCGGGAACCCGGACCCGCCGAGCGGCGGTCGCGCGCTCGCCGCGGTCCGCGACACCGCCGGCGCCGTCGTCTCCGTCGACGACGACGAGATACGAGCCGCGCAGCGGCGGTTCGCGGTCGACGGCGGGTTCTGCGTCGAGCCGGCGTCGGCGGCGTCGCTCGCGGGCGCGACCCGGCTGTCGGAGCGCGGCGAGATCGACGACGACGACGCCGTCGTCCTCGTTCCGACCGGGACGGGGTTCAAAGAGCTCGGGACCGGCGACGCGTCGGTGGCGACCGAGCGGACGAACCGGTCGTCGCTCCCGGAACGGCTCGCCTCGCTGTTCGGCGCCTCTTGACGGCGTCCGCGACGACCGCCGTGTGACGTCCGTCGACGGGCGGGCCGCACCTTCTCAACTCGACCCGTGACGTCGTCGGAGCGTTCGGAGGCGCTCGGACTGACCGGGCGGTTCACCGAGCGAATGTCCGCCTCGATATCGAATACGGCGGACGGCCCGCAATCTATCGAATGCGACCGTTCGAACCGGGACGTCCCGGTTCGCCCACCGTTCTGACAAGCGGGGAGAACGGCGCTTTCAGGCCTCCAGAAGGCGTTTTTACTGTGAACTTACCATGGTTTCAGCACCGTCCTGAACGCGTGTTATTCTCTCTTTTATTAATAAACATATTATATGAAATATCCAATGGAGGGCCGAAATCGGAACTGCACACGGCCCGATCAGTAGGCAAAATGTAATCTACCTAATCGCTTCTTGAATATTATTGTCGGACTCATAACAATGATAGATTGCTTTGTCAATATGTCTGATGCTCCTCAGACGGAACCGGCCTGTCGCCGTGTGCGCGGCGGCCTGTGACGCGCGTCCACGTCCGAAGGCAAATCGGCGGAGGAGGCACAGCGACGAAACGACGCTATCGAGAACGGAGACGAGATCGCAGTGAGCGCGTCCGCAACCACCCGGTTCTTCGCGGTCGCGTTCTCCGTGCTGATGCTGGTCTCGGCCATGGGGGCCGGGATGATCGGCGGGGCCGGCGTCGCACAGGCGCAGGAGGGCGGCGAAGTCATTTATCAGGCGAACGCCGGCGGCGGCTTCTCTACCAGTGACGGGAGCTGGAGCACGCTGAGCGATTATCAAGTCGCCGGAGAAGACGAGACGTCCTCCCACGGCCAGCCGAGCTCGATAGACAGTTCGGTACCCAGCGGGACGCCCGATCAGATATGGGACACCGAACGCTGGGACCCGAGCGGCGGTGAGGAGATGCAGTACGAGTTCGATGTCCCAGACGGGCAACAAGTAGAGGTGCGCCTGTACTTCTACGACGGATGCACCTGTACCGACGCCGTGGGCGAGCGCGTCTTCGACGTCTCGATAGAGGACCAGACCGTCCTTGACGACTTCGACATCATCGACACGTACGGCGACCAGACCGGCGCGATGGAGTCGTTCACCGTGACGAGCGACGGCACGATCGACGTCGACTTCGCACACGTCACCGAGAACCCGCAGATAAACGCGATCCAGATCGTCTCGGCCGAACCGCAGCCCGACACGCTCGGCGGGCCGTCGAGCACCGACTTCGGGGCGGTCGTCACAGGCAACTCCGCGACCGAGCAGGTCACTGTGACCAACCTCGGCGGCGAGAACGACCCGGGCATCGACATCACGGACGTCTCGGTAACGGGCGCGGACGCGAGCGAGTTCACTACGGGGGCGCCGTCGCAGACGGCCCTCGCGCCCGGTGAGTCCGCGGACATCCCGGTGACGTTCGCCCCAACGAGTGTCGATCCGAAGAGTGCGGTGCTCGAGGTGACTCACACCGGGAGCAACTCACCGCTCTCGGTCGACCTCTCCGGCGAGGGCGTGAGTGACGTTCCCGTCGGGTTCGGGAGCAGCGAACTCGATCTCTCCGGAGTCAGCGTCGACAGTATCAACAACCCGACCTCGGTGCAGTTCGGTCCCGACGGGCGACTGTACGTCTCCCAGCAGAACGGGATCATCTACGCGTTCGAGATCCAGCGCAACGGAGCCAACGACTACGAGGCGACGTCCGCCGAGACGATCGCAACGATCAAAAACGACGTTCCGAACCACAACGACGACGGCGCATACAACTCCCAAGATATCCGGCAAGTAACCGGGATTACGGTCACCGGAACGGCCGACCAGCCGGTCATCTACGTGTCGTCGAGCGACTGGCGGATCGCGACGGGGAACACGAATCCCCCGTCTGACAGTCTCGACACGAACTCCGGTGTCATCTCCAAGCTGACACAGACGAGCTCGGGATGGGACCACACGATGCTCGTGCGCGGGCTCCCGCGCTCGGAGGAGAACCACGCCCCGAACGGGTTGGCGCTCGACGAACAGAACGGGGTACTGTACCTCGCGGAGGGCGGCCACACGAACATGGGGACGCCCTCGAACTTCTTCTCGGAGATCCCCGAGTACGCGTACTCGGGTGCGATCCTCTCGATAGACCTCTCGGAGGTCGAGTCGATGGACGAGAAGAACGCCTCGAACACGGACGTCCCGTACAAGTACGACTTGCCGACGCTGGCGCCCGGTCAGACCCCGACCGACGGGCCGTACGGTGGGCTTGACGGCGACAACATGGCCGTGCTTGAACAGGGCAGTCCCGTTCAGATCCACGCCCCTGGTTTCCGGAACCCGTACGACGTCCACCTGACCGAGGACGGTCAGCTGTACAGCGTCGACAACGGGCCGAACGGCGGGCTCGGCGGGCCGCCAACGCAGACCTGTACGGACGTGAGCCAGAACAGCGGGACGACGTACAGCGACAACCTGCACTACATCTCCGGAGAGGGATACTACGCCGGCCATCCCAACCCGGTTCGGGCGAACTCCGAATACTTCCCGGGCGCAGTCTACGACGGATACGACGGTTCGGGCGAGTGTGACTACCTCGTGCCGGGTCAGGAGGACGGCGCGCTGGCGACGTTCGGCGCGTCGACGAACGGCCTGACCGAGTACACGGCGTCGAACTTCGGCGGCGCGATGCAGGGCGACCTGCTGACCTCGAGTTTCGACGGGAACGTCTACCGCATGCAACGCAACGCCCAGGGTGACGACCTGACGGAGGCCCCGACGCCGCTCCTGTCGAGCGGCGGGACGCTCGACGTGACCGTTCAGGGTGACGACGGTCAGTTGCCCGGCACGGTGTGGTCGGCCGAGCGGACGGACAACGCGATTCAGGTCTTCGAGCCGAACGACTACGAAGACGATCCGACGCAGTGCGACGCGAGCGACCCCGACGGCGACGCCGACGGTGACGGCTACACCAACGGCGACGAGCAGGCCGTCGGGACGGACCCGTGTTCCGCCGGGTCCGTGCCCGACGATTACGACGACGACGGCAATCCGGACCAGTTGGACGACGACGACGACAACGACGGGCTCTCCGACAGCGAGGACTCGTTCGCGCTCGACCCGGACAACGGGAACAGCACGCAGCTCCCGGTGGAGCTGGACTTCAGCTCGACCGACACGTTCGCCAACACGATCCCGGCGACGTCGGGCGGGACCGACGGTCTCGGCTTCACCGGCCTGATGACGAACGGGCAGGATAACTACTCGGACCTGTACAACCCGGATAACGTCTTCGCGGGCGGACAAGCGAACCTCCTGAGCGTCGATGAGGTCCCGCAGGGCGACGCGTATCAGGACCAGAACGACCAGCAGTACGCGTTCCAGTTCGGCGCGAACACGAGCGACGTGAACGAGCCGTTCACGGTCCACACGACAGTCGCCGGGTTCCCAGAGAACCCCGAGTCAGCCCAGTCGGCGGGCATGTTCATCGGGAACGGTGACCAAGACAACTACCTCAAGTTCGTCGTCTCGGCCACCGATGGAACCGGCGGCGTCGAGTTGGCGAACGAGAGCGGCGGGTCGTTCACCAACATCGCACAGCCGAACGACGCGAGCGTCACCGGGTCGGAGACGGCGACCGACCTCTTCCTGACTGTCGATCCGACGACCGATCCGTCACCAGGCAACGGCGTCGACGAGTACGAGGTCACGGCCTCGTACGCAGTCAACGGCAGCGAAGAGCAGACGGTCGGCACGACGGCGGCACCGGCCGCTTGGTTCACCGACAGCGATCAAGGCCTCGCCACGGGCGTCATCAGCACGTCCAACTTCGCGTCGTCGACGTTCTCGGCGACGTGGGACCAGCTTTCGGTCCAGAGCGTCGACAGCGGCGACGACAACACCGCACCGACGGTCGAAGCTATCAGCGACCAGTCGATCGTCAGTGGAGAGAACGTCAACGTCTCGGTAAGCGCGTCCGACGACGACGGCGACTCGGTGTCGCTGTCGCTGAGCCAGTCGCCCGACTTCGTGACGCTCGCGGACGGCGAGATAAGCATCGATCCGCAGTCGGGCGATGCCGCGGACTCGCCGTACACGGTCGAGGTCACGGTCGACGACGGCACCGACACGGCCACCGAGAGCTTTGAGCTCGCGGTCGATACGGCCACGTCGACCACGGCCGGTACGGCACTTGCACGTGCGAACGCCGGTGGGTCTACCATTCAGGCTACCGACAGCGGTCTCAACTGGACTGGCGTCACGGGCGTGACCACCGACGGCCCGCTCGTCTCCGTCTCCGGCACCACGGGCAACTACGACGACGGCGACGACGTGACACCGGGCAGCGAGGTACCGTCGAGCACTCCCCCAGAGGTCTACAACGCCGAACGATACGGCAATATGACCTGGGAGTTCGACGTGCCGGCCGACTCCGAGGTCGAGGTCCGGCTCTACCTCGCCAGCCAGTGCGCGTGCACGAACGAACCTGGCACGCGTCAGTACAACGTCTCCGTCGAGGGCGATCAAGTGCTGACGGAGTACGATCCGGTCCAAGACGTCGGCCACGCCAACGGGACGGTGAAGGCGTTCACCGCCACCGAGAACGGCGACGGGAACGTCACGGTCACCTTCACCGAGGGAGTGATCGAGAATCCGCAGGTCAACGCGATCGAGATCGTCGACGTCGAAGATGCGAACACGGCGCCAGCGATCGACGCCATCTCGAACCAGACCGTCACCGAGGGCGACACGGCGACCGTTCCGGTCAACGTCTCCGACGCCGACGGCGACTCCGTGTCGCTGTCGCTGAGCCAGTCGCCCGACTTCGTGACGCTCGCGGACGGCGAGATCAGCATTGACCCGCAGTCGGGTGATGCCGCGAACTCGCCGTACGCGATCGAAGTGACGGCCGACGACGGCACCGACACGACCACCGAGTCGTTCCAAGTGACCGTCGAGGAGCCGGCGCCGACCGCCGATGTCGTCTATCGAGTCAACGCCGGTGGTGCCGAGGTCTCGGCGACCGACGCCGGACCGAACTGGAGCGCCGACACGGACGCCAGTCCGTCCCAGTACGTGAACTTCGACGGCGACAACGGACTGCAGACCTACAGCACGCAGGACGCGATTACGCTGAACGATTCGGTGCCGTCGGGCACCCCGACGTCGCTGTTCCAGACCGAACGCTGGGACGCCGACACGGACGACTCGACGACCGACGACACCGAGATGCAGTGGTCGTTCCCGGCACAGCAGGGCGAGACCTACGAGGTCCGGCTCTACTTCGCAGAGATCGCGTTCGAGTCCGGATCTAGTAGCCTTCCCCGGACGTTCGACGTGACCGCTGAGGGCGAGACAGAGCTGAACGACTACAACATCATCCAGCAGTACGGCCACGACACTGGGGCCGTAGAGACATTCACCGTCACGCCGTCTGACGGGACGATCGATCTCGAATTCCTGCACGAGCAGGAGAACCCGAAGGTCAACGCGATCGAGATCGTCGGTCCCGAGCCGCCAACGCCGGAGCCTGAGACGTCGGCCGACGTGGAACTCACGCCCGGAAGCG
This sequence comes from Halorubrum sp. Ea8, assembly GCF_002252925.1. Taxonomy (NCBI): domain Archaea; kingdom Methanobacteriati; phylum Methanobacteriota; class Halobacteria; order Halobacteriales; family Haloferacaceae; genus Halorubrum; species Halorubrum sp. Ea8. Next base: position 48,425 of record NZ_NHPF01000041.1, on the reverse strand, counting down.
GTATCGAAACGAGCACCTATGGTAGCGGCTCCTACCAGGTCACCAACACCGGCGAGACGAACATCACGACGCTCCGGGTGGACCTCAACGAGACGGTCCTGCCGGACATGGTGTTCGATCCGTTCAACACCGCGGGCGACAACGTCGGCAAGGAGTTCACGCTCGACGGCGGCGACGTCGCCGTCGAGAACGTCGAGTACGCGAACTTCCACAACGGAGAGAACAACAGCGCCGGCTACGACAGTCTGATCGTCACGCTCTCGGGCTTCGAGCCGAGCGAGACGATGTCGTTCTCCATCGACAACGACCCGACCAGCATCAGTAGCACCACGCTCGGTTCGCAGGCCGCGGGCCCGGTCTCCGGACTCGAACTCGTCGGCGGAACTGTCAGCGTGGGTGACGGCGCGACCGCCGACAACGAGGCGACGCTGGTCGGCGACGGCAGCCCCGGCGGGTCGCAGGCGACGGTGATGAACGATACTGACGAGTCGCCGCCGACCATCGGTGTCGACGGCGTCTCGCCGTCCGCGATATCGCTGTCCGACCGGCACACTGCGGCGACGGTCACCGACGAGAACCAGACGGTCAGTATCTCGGACGCGCCCGCGAACGCGAACGTGACGCTCCTCCGCGTCGAGGGCGAACTGAACCTCTCGAACGTTCCCGACCCGTACGATATCGAGGCGTACGAGGCGAACAAAGCGGTCGACGTCGAGTACTACTCGGCGACGACCGACGACACCGGCGCGGCCACGGTGAACGTCACGCTGACGAACTCCACGGCGGAAGGCGGCCTGAACTACTTCGTCGCCGCCGTCGAGGAACCGAACGGCGACACCGGGCCCACCTCGGACTACGTGGTGCTCGAGCTCTCGGAGGAGCCCGAGAACACGGCCCCGACGGTCGGATCGATCACCGACAAAGGCGTCACCGAAGGCGAGTCGCTTACCGTCGACGTACCGGCGTCCGACGCGGACGGCGACGCGCTCGACCTGTCCGTCAACGGACCGTCGTTCGTCACCCTCGACGACCAGAACGACACGCTCACTGTCGCGCCCAGTGACGACGCGGTCGGCACGTACGACGTGACCGTCACCGCCGACGACGGGAACGCGACCGCGAGCGAGTCGTTCGCGGTGTACGTCGACGAACCCGACCAGAACGGGACGGTCGTCGCGGCGGCCAACGCCGGCGGTAGCAACTACACCGCCACCGACGGGACCGTGTACGCCGCAAGTGGGGACAGCAACGTGTTCACCGGCGGCTCGACGTACAGCGTTGATCAGTCCATCGCAGGGACTGAGGACGACACGCTGTACCAGACTGAGCTGTACGGTGGCGGCGACGGCAGCAGCGCCACGGCGCCGAACGTCGCCGTTCCCGTTCCGGAGAACGGGACCTACGAAGTGACGCTCCAGTTCGCTGAGATCTACCAAGGCGTTTCCGGCAGCGACTCGCCGGACTCGTCAACGCCGCCCACCGACGGGACGAACGAGAACGACCGGCTGTTCAGCGCGACCGTTGAGGGCCAGCAGGTCCTCACGGAGTACGACATCTACTCCGAGGTCGGCCCGCTGACGGCCACCGACAAGACCTACACGGTCGAAGTGACCGACGGCACGCTGAACGTCGACTTCGCGGTGACCAACGACAACGCGAAAATCAGCGCGGTGAAAGTCGAGCGGATCGACGACGGGCCGGGGCCGGTGAACGGCTTCGAGAACGCGCCGACCGACCCCGACGGCGACGGCCTCTACGAGGACGTCAACGGCGACGGTAACCTAACTGGAGCCGACGTGACCGCGCTGTTCAACGCCATCAGCAGCGGAGACGACGCGGTCGTGGAGAATCCCGAGGCGTTCGACTTCAACGAAGACGGCTCCGTCTCGGGTGCGGACGTGACCGTACTGTTCGAGGAGGTGAGCAGCTCTGACTGACGGATCCCGCGCGAAACGGGGGGACCTGATCAGTCCCGCCGGGAACGCCGTGACCGGGGAATGCGACTCCAGAGGCCGACCCCTGACCCGAGTTCGCGGCAGTGCAGACGCACCGATCCCGCGGCGTAGATCGCGGACGAGCCAACGGCCCAACAAACAATGAACACAACCAGCATACGAAGCACACTAAACCGTAGCACTGTCGCACTGGTGGCGCTGCTGATGGTCCTCGGGACCGTCAGCGGCGTCGCCGTCGCGGCTGGCACCACGGACATCGCGGTATCGCCAGCGGAGAGCACACTCGCGCCAGGTGAGACGACGGAGGTGACCGTCGCTCTCTCGAGCGCTGACGGTGGTGTCGGCTCCGTCGACCTCAGAGTCGAGACCAGTGATGCGTCGGTCGTTACTATCAAAGACGTGACGGTCGAGGCGGACGCCGCCTTCCAGAACGTCCGGGGCGACCAGACTGGCCAGAACATCAACTTCGCCGCTGCATCGACCCAGAACGACACCGGTGAGGTCGTTTTCCTCACTGTCACCGTCGAGGCGGTGGCCGAGGGGACAGCTAACATCGACGTCGTTGGCAACCCCGAAGACGCCGTCAACGGCGTCGCTGTCGGAGATGAGGCCGGCGGCAGCTACACAATCGACAACATCGGCAGCGCGGCCCTCACTGTTGAGGGAGCGAACGAGCAGCCAACCGCAGACGCCGGCGCTGACCAGACCGTCGACGAGGGCGATGAGGTCACACTGGACGCGTCTGGTTCATCGGACCCCGACGGTGACAGCCTCTCGTACGTGTGGTCGGAGACTACGAGCTCCGGTGTAACGCTTGACGACGACACCTCGGCGACGCCGAGTTTCACCGCACCCGACGTGGAGAGCGAGACGACGCTCAATTTCGAGGTTGAGGTCTCCGATGGCAGTGCGACCGACGTCGACTCGGTGAACGTCACCGTCCAACCGGTCAACGAGGAACCGGCGGCGTCGTTCAGCTTCAACCCGGACTCACCCGAGGTTAGTGAGCAGGTGAGTTTCAACGCCTCCGATTCGAACGACCCCGACGGCTCCATCGCGAGCTACGAGTGGGACTTCGGTGACGGCGATACCGCCCAAGGCGAGACGACGACGCACACCTTCGACTCGGCTGGCGACTTCGAGGTGACACTCAACGTTACCGACGACGACGGTGCGACGGCCCAGACCACGCAGACGGTCTCCGTCAGTGAGGCGCCCGATCCGGCGAACTTCCAGGTGTCGAACCTGAACGCGCCGGACAGCGCGACGCAGGGAGACAACATCACCGTCTCCGCTGACGTGACCAACGACGGCGACGAGGAGGCCACGAAGACGGTCCAGTTCCGACTTGACGTCGACGATGACGGCTTCGATAACGATGACGACGTCGTCCTCTCTCAGGAAGTCGAGTTAGATCCCGAGCAGTCGACGACCGTCGAATTCACTGACATCGACACGAGCGGGCTCGACGCCGGGGACTACACGCACGGCGTGGTCACCGACGACGACTCCGCGACCGCGACGATCAGTATCAACGAGGAGCCGACCGCTTCCGAAACGTCGGTGAGCCTCTCACCGGAGAGCTCCGAAGTCGTGGTCGATCGCAACGAGACCTACGACGTGGTCGTCGATAACGCCGACGGCGGTGTCGGCGCGTACGAACTCACGGTCTCGCTCGACAACTCGTCGGTGGCTTCCGTCACGGACGTCGAACTCGGCGGAGGCCCAGACGCGAAAACCCAGAACGTGACGTTCGCCGACGACGGCTCGTCGGTGACGGTCTCGGCCGCGCTCGTGAACACCAGTGACACGGGAAGCGTCACCATCGCATCGGTCACCGTCGAAGGTGTGGCCGAAGGATCGAGCGACCTGTCCGTCGACGTTCAGGCGCTCGGGAACGAGAACGGCGATAGTTACACCGTCACCGACGAGAACGGCGCGTCGATCTCTGTCGTCGAGATTCCGCCCGTCGGTGACTTCCAGAATTCGCCGACCGACCCTGACGACGACGGTCTCTACGAGGACGTCAACGGCGACGGCCAGTTCGACATCGTCGACGTCCAGGCGCTGTTCGCCAACCTCGACGACGAGACGATCGAGAACTACCCGGACGCGTTCGACTTCAACGGCGACGGTACCGTCGACGTCGTCGACGTGCAGAAGCTGTTCACGGAGGTGCCTGACCAATGAGTGTCACAGAGATCGGAACGACGATTGAGGCGCAGAGCACGGCCGTTATCGCGGTGATAGCGTTGCTTGCGACCGCCGGGATCGCCGGGGCTGCCCTGGCGGTCGGCCCGGACGCGGGCCTCCAGATGGGGGCGGCACAGCAGGAGAATCCGCTCGAGACGGGGGTGAGCCTCGAGCCGAGCAGCGCGACCGTCACGAGCGGTGAGACGACGACGTACGACGTGGTCGTCGACACCGCCAACGGGGGTGTCGGTGCGTACACCTTCACGGTCAGCATCGACGATCCGAGCGTCGCCTCGGTCTCGGAAGTCGCCGTCGGCGGGAATCCGAGCGAAGCGACGACCGAGGTCTCGATCGCGGCGGACGGCTCCTCGGCCGACGTGACGGCCGCGCTCGCGAACACCAGCGACACGGGGAGCGTCACCGTCGCGACGGTCACTATTCAGGGGGACGCCGCGGAGACCAGCGACGTCGACCTGTCCGTCGACGCGCTTGGCACCGAAGCCGGCCAATCGTACACCGTCACGGAGGTGACCGGCGCCTCGATCACCGTCGAGGCCGACGAGCCGGAGCCGGAGCCAGACCCGGAACCCGAACCGGAGCCGGCCAGCTTCCAGGTGTCGAACCTCGACGCGCCGGACAATGCCACACAGGGCGACGCGATCGACGTCTCCGCCGACGTCACCAACGACGGCGATGAAGAGGACACCCAGACGGTGGAGTTCCGCCTCGATCTCGACGGTGACGGCTCGCTTGACGGCGACGAGGCGCTCGCCGACCGGGAAGTGACGCTGGACGGCGACGAGACGCAGACGGTCGCGCTCGAGGACATCAACACGAGCGGTCTCGACGCCGGAGACTACGCCCACGGCGTCGTCACCGACGACGACTCCGCGACCGCGACGATCACCATCGAAGTCGCCGACGACGGTGACGACGGAGATGACGGTGCGGACGACGGTGACGACGGTGACGACGGAGATGACGGTGCGGACGACGGTGACGACGGAGACGACGGAGATGACGGTGCGGACGACGGTGACGACGGTGACGACGGCGACGACGGCGACGACGGTGACGACGGTGACGAAACGGTTCGGGAGACCGCGGTGAGCCTCCAGCCGTCAGACTCGACGGTTACCGTCGGCGAGACGACGACGTACGACGTGGTCGTCGATAACGCCGACGGCGGTGTCGGTGCGTACGACTTCGATATCACGGTCGACGACCCGTCGGTGGCTTCCGTTACGGATCTCGAGTTCGGCGGAGACCCGTCCGCGGAAACCAGTAACGCGACGTTCGCCGACGACGGCTCGTCGGTGTCGGTCTCGGCCGCGCTCGCGAACACCAGTGACACGGGAAGTGTCACCATCGCGACGGCCACCGTCACCGGAGATGCTCCCGGAACGAGCGGATTATCGCTCGCGGTCGACGCACTCGGCACCGAAGACGGCGAGCCGTACACCGTGACCGAGACGACGGACGCCTCGATCACGGTCGAGTCTGATGACGGCGACGACGGTGACGCTGGCGACGGGGACGATGATGACGGTGATACAGACGACGGTGATGACGGTGATGGTACCGACGACGGCGACGATGACGATGCGGGCGACGACGATGGTGCCGACGACGGTGACGACGGTGACGCTGGTGACGGCGACGGTGATGGCGGTGATACAGACGACGGCGACGGTGCCGACGACGGTGACGATGGCGAGGACGCCGACGATGGCGATGCGGGCGACGATGGCGATGCGGGCGACGGCGACGGTGATGACGGTGATGGTGCCGACGACGGCGACGACGAAACCGTCTACTGGCAAGTTGACTTCAGCGAGGGTGAGGATCCGCCGACGCCGCCCTCGTACTGGCCGAACGATGTGATGTCGGGGCTCGGTAACTCCGAGGATGGGGTTACGGAAAACCCCTCACTCCGTAGACAAGAATCGGACGGACAGCTCGGCGACGTCAACATCGTCGACAACGAGTTCAAATTCGATGACGAGGGGAACCCGACGGAAGTCACGGTCAAATTCGAACTCGAAGAAGACGCCGAAGCGCGGGACCTGCACCTCGCAGCGTTTACGCTTCCGGGACCGTTCGACGAAGATGAAATCGACGAACAAGAGCTGTTCGAAGCCACCAGCGGGACCTACGAAGGAGGTGATACGGGAGAGCTAACGGTATCGATCCCGCAAGAGGACGGGGACGAGGACGGCTGATCGCGACGGCCGCCTCCGAACGAATTTTTAGCCGAAAACGGATCGAGGACCCTTCCTCAGCGAGTGGCGAGAGAGGAAGGAGCGAAGGCGGCGCGCTGAGAGAGGACGTCGACGGTTTCACCAACGCTGCGGTATCGAATTGACGGACTGCGGGGGGAAGTCGACCGCGTACGTGTTCCGCATTGACCGATCCGGACGCACGCCCCACAGCTGACCCGTATGCGAGAACGGCATCTCCTATTCGGCGGTCCTCGCCGGCTCGTCAGCGACTGGACGTTTCGACGGGGTCGAACCAACCGGTCCCTACGCCACGAGCTCTTCGATCAGTTCACGCGCTCCACCGGACGGCCGCGTCGCTCTCAACCGAGGACTCCCAAGCGAAGTACGGGTACAACTTCTCGGATCGTAGCACCGAGGCCGCCGGCGAGGTCCAGGCGATCTACAACCGCCAGCCGTTCCCCGACGGAACGGAGCCGGCCGACATCCGGACGCGCGACGAGATCGCCAATGAACGCTACGGCCACGACTTCGACGACGTGAGCCGCGAGACGACGATCGAGATCCAGAACGACCACGACGCGCAGTTCGAGCTGGATAACTAGCCCCGCGATCTTGTTTTTATTCGAACGCCAGGGGATCGAACGGGGTCGCCCGCTCCCAGTAGCGGTCGAATCGGTCGGTCGCCCACTCCCGGACGGGTGCGGATCCAGTGCTCAACGACGCCGTCGTCCTCGTTCCGACCGGAGCGGGATTCAAAGAGCTCGGGACCGGCGACGCGTCGGTGGCGACCGAGCGGACGAACCGGTCGTCGCTCCCGGAACGGCTCGCCTCGCTGCTCGGCGCCCGCTGATCCCGACGGCGGAGAATCTCCGCGTCCGCTTATCTCGTCGCGGTACGAACGCCGACTGATGAGACTCACACCCGGATCGAAAACGGGGTCGGTTCGACCGCACGCGCTCCTGTATCCGCTGGGCGTCTGGGCGGCGATGGCTGTCGTCGCCGTCGCCAACGGCGTCTTCCGAGAAGTCTTCTTCATTCCCCGCATCGGCGACTACCCCGGACACGTGGCGAGCACCGCGCTCCTCGTCGCCGCGATACTCCTCGTCTCGTTCGCCTACTTCTCGCGGACGCCGATCGAGTACGGACGGACCGAACGCATCGGTGTCGGCGTTCTCTGGACGACGCTCACCGTCGGCTTCGAGTTCGTCGTCGGGTACGCGGAAGGGACGCCCGTCTCGGTCACGCTCGGGCAGTACGACGTGCTCGCGGGGCAGGTCTGGATCGCCGTTCCGATCGCGCTGCTCGTCTCCCCGCTGCTGTTCGGACGGTATTTGGCTCGCTGACGCCTCGTGTCCCCGACAGTCGAGGGATGTCGGAAGCGGCGAGCGGTCACTCGGTCCGGATCCACCCGAGCGTGTCGCCGATCTCGAACGTGTCGTCCTCGGCCACGACGACCTCGTCGAGCGTCCCGGCCACGGGCGCGGGGACGTCGACGCTCACCTTCTCGACCTGTATCTCACAGAGCGTGTCGCCCGCCTCGACCGACCGGCCCTCGCGGGCGAACCAGTCGACGAGGATGCCCTCGGTCTCGTCGACGTCCGCTTCCCAGTCGCCGGTCGCGCGGACCGCGACCCGCATCCCGGTGCTGCCGTCGGCCGCCAGTCGTCGCTCGCTCATTCCGCGGACAGGACCGCTCGAACGCGCTCCTCGATATCGCCCGCGTCCGGGATCACCTCGTCCTCCATCGGACGGGCGTACGGGATCGGGACGTCCGGGACGGCCACTCGCTCCACGGCGTCGAGCGCGCCGAGGTCGCGGTCGGCGACGCTCGCGACGACCTCTCCGGTGACGCCGAACGACCGGTAGTCCTCGTCGACGACGACGAGCCGCCCGGTCTTCCGGACCGACTCGAGGACGGTGTCGATGTCGAGCGGAACCAGCGTCCGGAGGTCGACGACCTCCACGTCGACGCCCGCCGCCGCGAGCGACTCCGCCGCGTCGAGCGCGCGGTGGACGTGGAGCCCGAGCGTGACCACGGTGACGTCGGCGCCCTCGCGCTTGACGTCCGCCGACCCGAAGGGAATGGTGTAGTCCGTCTCTGGGACCGGCGTCTTCGGGCCGTCGGGCGCCGGCATCCAGCCGATCCCCATCAGCCGCTTGTGGAACAGGTACATCACCGGGTCGTCGTCGCGGATCGCGTTGTGCATCAACCCCTTCGCGTCGTAGGCGGTCGACGGCACGACGACCTTCAGCCCGGGGACGTGCGCGAACGTCCCGTACAGGGTCTGCGAGTGCTGGGCCGCGTCGTTGTACGTCCCGCCGACGGCGGCCGTGAGCACGAGCGGCACGTTCACGTTGCCGCCGCTCATGTAGGTGTTCTTCGCGAGCTGGTTGTAGATCTGGTCCATCGCGACGCCGAAGAAGTCCGCGAACATCAGCTCCGCGACGGGCCGCATCCCCTCCTGCGCGGCGCCGACCGCCGCCCCGAGGTACGCGGTCTCGCTGATCGGTACGTCCATGATCCGGTCGCGGCCGAACTCGTCGAGCAGCCCCTGCGTGCTGTCGAAGATGCCGCCGTAGTCGGCGACGTCCTCGCCCATGTAGAACACCTCCTCGTTCTCGCGCATCTCGTGGGCGATCGACTCGACCATCGCGCGGCTCATCGTCAGCTCGCGGTCGACGACGCCCTCCGTCTCACTCATCGCCGTTCACCTCCGCGAGCTCGAACTCCGGTTCGTCCGTCGTCACGCCCGAGGGCGGGTTCACGAACACGTCCTCGTAGGCGTCCTCGGGCTCCGGCTGCGGCTGTTCTTTCGCCCACGCGATCGCCTCTTCGACCCGCGCTTCCGCGTCGTCGCGGACCGCCGCGAGTCCGTCGTCGTCGACGCCGTGGTCCCGCAGCGCCGACTCCATCCTGTCGATCGAGTCGCGAGCGAGCGCCGCCTCCTCGTCGTCCTCGGACCGGTACGTCTGCGGGTCGCCCATGAAGTGGCCCATCCGGCGGTGGACCTGCACCTCCAGGAGCGTGGGTCCGTTTCGGTCCCGAGCGCGCCCGACCGCCTCGCCCGCCGCCTCGTAGACAGCGAGCGCGTCGTCACGGTCGACGCGGACGCCGGGCATGTCGAACCCGGCCGCCCGCTTCGAGCCGTCCTCCACGTCGGTGACGCGCTCTTTCGGCATGCTGATCGCCCAGTCGTTGTCCTCGACGACGAAGACGACCGGCAGGTCGCGGACGCTCGCGAAGTTCAGCGACTCGAGGAACGCCCCCTGGTCGATCGCCCCCTCGCCGAGGAACGCGACCGCGACGGCGTCCTCGTTCCGCTTTTTCGCCGCCAACGCCGCCCCGGCCGCCGGCGGACATCCCTCGGCGATGATCCCGCTACACGCGAAGTTCACGTCGGGGTCGAACAGGTGCATGTGACCGCCCTTCCCCTTGCCGAGACCGGTCTTCCGGCCGAATATCTCGGCGGTCATTCGCTTCAGATCGACGCCCTTCGCGATGGCGACGTGGTGCGGTCGGTGTGGCGCCGTCACGGTGTCGTCCGACCGGAGATGGTGACAAACGCCCACAGCGGCCGCTTCCTGGCCCGCCGCGAGGTGGAGTTCGCCGGGGATCGGTCCCGCGGAGATGTCGAACGCCGGCTGTTTCCCCTTCAGGTACTCCTCCTGGAGGCGTTCCTCGTAGTACCGCGCCGTTACCATGTCGGCGTACAGCTCGCGCATCTTGCCTACTGATACCATGCCACAGTAATGTACACGGTTAATAATACTAGATACTTCGGGTGATATTCGAACGACATGTCCGACCCGTATCCGCCGCCGGCGGGTCGCTTTCCGGTCGCGTCGGTCCGCCTTCGGTCGCGTCGGTCCGCCTTCGGTCGCGTCGGTCCGCCTTCGGTCGCGTCGGTCCGCCTTCGGCCGCGGCTCCGGACGCCTAGCCCGGGTCGGCGACGATCCACGGCTTCTCGTCGGGGTCGTACTCGGCGATCGCCCCGCTGTGACTGCGCGTTTCGGGCGCGAGCACGCCGACGTGTTTCAGCTGCTGGACGAAGTTGAACAGGACGTTGGTGCGGATCACGTCCCGCCAGACCGACGGGTCTCGATAGAGCCGAGCGGTCTTCCCCCGCTCGATCAGCTCTCGGGCGCGGGCGGCGCCCCGCGTCGTGCAGAACGCGCTCAGGAACACGTTCGGGTACTCGCGGACCAGCCGCTCGACGAGGTCGAGGAACTGCACGCGCGGCCCCTCCTTGCGGAGCGCGTCGAGCAGCAGGCCGAACTCGGGGTGTCTGGAGAAGGAGTTCCGGAGGAGCACCGCGAGCGGCGGGTGGACCTCGGCGACCGTGTCCCGGCCGACGTCCGCCTTCGTCAATCGGAGGTCGCCGAGGTCCTCGATCCCGTACCCGCGGAGCACCGTCGCGGCCAGCTCGCCCTGCGAGGTCAGCTCGTTCGGCGAGCCGAGCGCGAGGAGGCCGAGGGTCCGAGCGCTCGTAGCGGTCTCGTCGCCGGCGCCGAACCCGTACTCGTCGGCGATGACGTCGACGAGTTCGTCGCGCGCGAGCGGCCCGTACCGATCGAGGGCGACGACCGGCGCGAGGTAGTTCAGCGGTTGCGCGAGGCTCAGGGTCGTGACGTCGCCGCCGAACGCGTCGCTCCGAAGCCTGACGGACAGCTGTCCCTCGATGTCGGCGACCTCCTCGGCCGACTCCGCGCTCGGCGGGTCGCTCCACGAGGTCGCCCCGTCGGCGTCGACGCCGATGACGCCGACCCCCTTCGACCGGAGCAGGTTCGCGTGCGGCGCGACGGCCTCGCCGTCGCCCGCGAGGTACGAGACGTGCGCGCCCTGCTGGTACGTCATCGCCTGCCCGATGCCGCGGAGGAGGTTCGTCGACCCCTTCACCTCGATCGCGAACACGCGGTCCGCGTCGGTGAAGCCGAGCACGTCCGGGTACCGCCCCCGGATCGCGATCTCGTGGCGGCGACAGCGGTCGAGCACGTCGGCGTACGTCTCGCTGTGGGCGTCCGGGACGTGCACCAGCGGCTCGTAGTTCCGCTCGTCGAGCGCGGTCACGACGCGGTCGAACACCGCCGCCTCGTCCATACGGGGCCGTGCGCCCCGCGGGCAATAAACGATTCTCCCGTTCGATCGATGAGGTTCTCGACCTCGACGACGCGGTGGTGCCACAGCAGCGGATCGACAAATTACCAGATATACAGGTATAATATAATCCTTATATACAGCAGTTACGTGGATCGTCTCTGTTCGTTCCGTATCGGCGATCACATTGGCGTTTCGCGTCGACGGAGAAGCTGACCTCTCACGACGCCAGTTCTCGATATGCGCCGATAACGGCCCATATACGTCGGTCGAACGGGATTCGAATCCGACGACGGACCGCTCGGCCGAGGGGATCGACAACCGAGGACTGAGCGGTGACGCTCGAACGAGTCGTAGACGCGCCGATCGATGGTGATCGTTCGTCGACGAGTCGGCGTCAGAGGCGGTTTCAGGCGTCTGATAACCCGAGAACGCAAACGGAACGAACGCCGACGTATCGACCGACTCCGAACGACTGACTCTCACGATCGAAATAACATCTATCCAGTATTTATCTATAACTATACTATTACTTATATAAATGTCGGCCCGGTCTCGGCTCGACCGCCGCCGTCGACGGAACGCATTGCCACCGCACCGCCGTCACAGCCGTCGCAGCCGTCGGAGGGGTCGCCGCCTCGTCACCGATTCCGGCGGTAGTCGAGGTAGCTGTCGTCCTGCATCACCTGCGAGCGCCCGCCGTCGACGAGGACGCTCTCGCCGGTGATGAAGTCCGCGTCGTCGCTCGCGAGGAACGCAGCGAGTCCGGCCACGTCGGCCGGTTTCCCGAGGCGACCGACCGGGTGGATGTCCGCCGTGTGCTCGTAGTCGTCGCCCAGTTCCTCCCGGGTCCGTTCGATCTCGATCCAGCCGGGGCTGATCGTGTTCACCGTGATCCCGTCTGGACCGAGCTCCAGCGCCAGCGCGCGGGTCATTCCGTTGATCCCGGCCTTGACCGCGTTGTACGGGAACAGCCCCGGCATCGTGAGGAACGCGTGGTTCGAGGAGGTGTTGAGGATCGTCCCGCCCGGGGGCATCCGCTCGGCCGCGTGCTTCGCGCACAGCCAGAACGACCGGAAGTCGGTCTCGACGACGAACTCCCAGTCGTCGATCGTCGCCTCGCGAGCGGTCGTCTCCGTCTGGACGCCAGCGTTGTTCACCAGCACGTCGATCCGCCCGTGCTCCGCGACGGCGTGGTCGACGAGCGCCTCGATCTCCGCCGGCTCGCGCATGTCGGCCCGGACGAACGTCGCGTCGCCGCCCGCCGACTCGATCTCGTCGACGACGGCCTCGCCGCGGTCGGCGGAGCGCCCGGTCACCACGACCGCGGCGCCCTCGGCGGCGAAGCGACGGGCGACGCCCGCGCCGATCCCTCGGGTGGAGCCGGTGACGAGGGCGACGGTGTCCGCGTGTCTGTCCGCGACGGCGTTCTCGGTCGGATCGCTCGGTGACATACGTGTCATGCCGGCGCCGCCGGTGAAATAATCACCGCCCGCGGGTCCCCGCCCCCCTGGACGACCCCCGCTCTCGCCTCACCACTCGGCGACGCTCCCGTCGGCGTGCCGCCACACGGGGTTGTGCCAGTCCACGTCCCTCTCGGCCTGCTCGCGGACGTGCTCCTCGTCGATCTCGATCCCGAGCCCGGGGCCGTCGGGGATCCGCACGTACCCGTCCTCGTAGTCGAAGACGGACGGGTCCGCGAGGTAGTCGAGCACGTCGCTCGTCTCGTTGTAGTGGATGTCGAGGCTCTGCTCCTGGATGAAGGCGTTCGGCGAGCAGGCGTCCACCTGCAGGCAGGCGGCGAGCGCGATCGGGCCGAGCGGGCAGTGAGGGGCCATCGCCACGTCGTACGCCTCGGCCATCGCGGCGATCTTCCGCACCTCGGTGATCCCGCCCGCGTGCGAGAGGTCCGGCTGGATCACGTCGACGGCGCCGCTCTCGAACACCTCCTTGAAGTCCCACCGCGAGTACATGCGCTCGCCGGTCGCGATCGGCGTCGTCGTGTGCGCGGCGATCTGCGGGAGGGCGTCGTTGTGCCCCGACAGGACGGGCTCCTCGACGAACATGGGGTCGTACGGCTCCAGCGCCGCCACGAGGCGCTTCGCCGTCGGCTTGGACACCCGCCCGTGGAAGTCGACGCCGATCCCGACCTCGTCGCCGACGGCCTCCCGGACCTCGCGCAGTCGCCGCGCGGCGGCGTCGACGGTCGCGGGGTCGTCGACCCGCTCCATCTCCTCGGTCGCGTTCATCTTCAGCGCCGTGAATCCCGCCTCGACCTGTTCGCGCGCCTGTTCGGCCACGTCGGAGGGCCGATCGCCGCCGATCCACTGGTACACCCGAATGCGGTCGCGCGCCGCCCCGCCGAGCAGGTCGTGGACGGGGACGCCGAGTTGCTTCCCCTTGATGTCCCACAGCGCCTGGTCGACGCCGGCGATGGCGCTCATCAGCACCGGCCCGCCGCGGTAGAAGCCGCCGCGGTACATCGCCTGCCAGTGGTCCTCGATCCGACCGGCCTCCTCCCCGAGCAGGTAGCTCTCGAACAGCTCCTCGACGGCGGTCCGCACCGTCTTCGACCGCCCCTCGACGACCGGCTCTCCCCACCCGACCGTTCCGTCTGCGGTCTCGACGCGCAGGAAGAGCCACCGCGGCGGCACCTCGAACAGCTCGTAGTCGACGATTTCGCTCATCTGATCGCCTGGGAGTACCCCACCGGCGCTGTTAGTCGTTTCGGGTGGATCGGCGGTCGCCGGGAGCGAGCGTTGCCCGCGAGCCGTCCCATTTATTAGGGTCGCCGTCGCGGATGCGGGTATGCACTCACGACGAGCCGACCGGATCCGCGAGGGCGGGGTCGTCGCGATCCTCCGCGGCGTGGACCCGGACGCGGCGATCGACGTGGCGGACGCGGTCGTCGACGGCGGCGTCACGGCGCTCGAAGTGACCGCGGACACGCCGGCCGTCACGGAGACGATCGGCGCGCTCGCCGACCGGTTCGACGACGTCCTCGTCGGCGCCGGGACGGTCCTCGACGCGGAGACCGCCCGGGCGGTCCAGCTCGCGGGCGCCCAGTTCCTCGTCACGCCGACGGTCGACGCCGGCGTGATCGAGACCGCGAACCGCTACGGGACGCCGGTCGCGACCGGCGCGTTCACCCCGACGGAGGCCCTCCGCGCGTCCGAGGCCGGCGCCGACTTCGTGAAGGTGTTCCCGGCCGCGACCGGCGGACCCGAACACGTCGCGGCCCTCGGCGGCCCGCTCCCGCAGATCCCCCTGGTGCCCACCGGCGGGGTCGGCCCCGCGAACGCCGGCGACTACGTCGAGGCCGGCGCCGTCGCCGTCGGGGTCGGCAGCGCGATCGTCGACGACGACGCCGTCGCGAACGGGGAGTTCGAGCGCATCGCGGAGAACGCGCGCCGGACGGTCGACGCGGTCGCGGCGGCCAGAGAGCGGTAGTCGGCCGGTCGCGAGTCAGTCGCCGTCCGCCGCGGCGTCTCCGGTCTCGCAGCCGCAGCCGCCGCGCCGGATGAGCTCGCTGACAGGCGCGTCAGCCCCGCAGTGGGGACAGACGGCCCGCACGTCGACGAGGACATCGTAGTCGTCTCGGTCGAGCTCGTCGGCGTTCGCGAGCGACGAGATCGCCGACTCGCTGACCGCCGAGAGCCGCCCCTGCAGCTTCTCGATCGTCTGGATCTTCCGTTCGACGCGGCCCTCATCGTCGGTCGGGAGGCTCGCTCCGCGGTCCTCGGTGAGGTACGTGTGGATCGCCTGGTGCGTGACGAAGTCCCCCGTCAGCTCGTCGACGTCCACGCCCTTGCGTTCGAGCCGCCGTCGCGCCCGAGTCACTTCCGAGCCGGTCCCGTCCTGCAGCGCCTCGTACGTGCTCGATATCTCGACGTCGAGCGACGGGTTGGCGGTCTCGCGGACCGCCGCCGTCAACACCGCCTCGTTGAACTCGTCGGCGAGATCCCGCAGGCTCGTGCGCTCGCCCGTCTCGCCCGTCCACTCGGCCTCGAGCGTCGGCCCCATCTCGTCGAGGTCGTACGCCTCGATCACTCGGCCGACCTTCGTGTTCGGTCCGTCCTCGCCGGTCATACCGATCGATCGAGGGGTAGCGTTACAAGGGTATCGGTGTCACGCCGCGTTCCGGCACCGGACGGCGCCGGTTCCGAACCGATCAGTGGCGGTCCGGAGTCACTCGATCTGCTCGACGTACGCGTACTCGTCGGGGAGCGCGGCGGCGTCCTCGGGGAGCAGCGCGGCCACGAGGTAGTCGGCGTGGTCGCGGAAGTAGTCGACCACGCGGGCGATGCGGTCCGAGTCGATCGCCTCCAGCGAGTCGAGGATGATGAACGGCACCGTCTCGTGGACGTCGTGAACCAGGTATCCCGCCAGGGCGAACACCAGTCCGGTCACCTCGCGCTCGCTCTCGGAGAGGTGGTCGACGGTGTCCTCGTACGCCGCGCCGTCGGGAGACGAGCGGACGATGTGGAGGTCGAACCGCGTCTGCGTGACCTTCTGCCGCCCCTCGCGCACGTCGGTCTCGCGGCGCTCGATCCAGATCCGGTCGAGGTTCTCGTACTCGAGGATGTCGAGGACGGTCGCCATGTGTTCGTTGAACTCCTCGACGGCGCTCTCCTCCAGCCGGTCGACCCGCGTTCGCAGCTCCGTCAGCCGGTCCGCGACCGCCTCCCGCTCGGCTTCGAGATCCTCGCGGCGCTCGATCGCCTCCTCCCGCTCGTCGATCTGCGCTTCGATCTCCTCGATCTCGTCCTCTAGCCGCCCGATCCGGAGTTCGATCTCGTTGGCCTCGCGGTGGCGCTCCAGCGCCTCGTTGTGACCGTCCACGTCGATCGACTCGGCCTCCGCCTCCAGCTCCTCGATATCCGACTCCTTCGACTCGATCCGCGATTCGAGGTCGGCGATTCGAGACTCCGTCGCCTCTATCTCCGAGTGGACCGTATCGAGCCGCTCCTCGGCGCGCTCGACCTCGCGTTCCGCCTCGCGCAGCGCGGACTGTCGGTCGGTGAGCTCCTGGATCTCCGAGCGCAGCTCGCTGCGCTCGTCGAGCCGCTCCGACCGCAGGTCCCGGAGGCGGTCGAGCGTCGTCTCGATCTGTTCGGTCTCGACCTCGGAGCCGCAAGTCCAACACGTCGTCCGGTCGTCGCCGGTCAGCGCGTCGGTCGGACTGTCGCCGGCCCGGGACGCCCCGTCGGCGTCGGCCGCGCCGTCGCCGCTCCGACCGACGTCGATGGCGGGCGCCGACCCGTCGAGCATGTCCTCGTTGAAGTTGATGACGCTGCCGAGCTCGTTGATCGCGTCGTCGAGCGACCGCTGGCGGCGGCGCAGCTCGTCGACGCGTCCGGCGAGCTGATCGGGGCTCTCCTCCGGCTCCTGTGCCGACTCGATCGTCTGCCGGAGCTCGTCCCGCTCCGCCTTCAGCTCCGTCAGCGTCGACCGCTCGGTCTCGAGGTCGAACTCGAGGTCGTCGAGCTCCGAGCGAGCGTCGCGAACGCGCTGGAACGCCTCCTCGAGCTCCCGCTTCCGGGTGCGGCTCTCCTCGACGCCGGCGTCGAGGTCGTTCAGCTCCTCCCTGACCGCTTCGAGCTCCGCCTCGGCGTCGTCGAGGGCCGACCGCTTCTCCCGGAGCTCGGCCTCGAGCTCGGGGAGGTCCCGTTCGAGCCCGTCGAGTCGGTCGATCTCGGATTCGATCTCGGACCGCTCCTGTTTGCACTCCCGGATCTCGGCGTCGATCGAGTCGGTGTCGATCGGGCGCATGATGATCTCCTGGAGGTCGTCGCCGCGCGCGACGGCCCGACGCGCCTCGTTGTTCTCTAACAGGAACGCGAACAGGTCCGCGAGCTCCGGGTCGTCGAGGTACGGGTCGCCGCCGAACGCGACCGAGTCGCCGCGTCTCGTCAGCGTCCGGGTGTACGTCTCGTCCCCGACTTCGAGGGTCACAGCGCCCTCGTCTGCGTCGCCCTTCAACGAGCTCCGACGACTCCCGAGCCCGGCCATCAGCGCCTGCAGGAAGGACGTCCGGTTCGTCGCGTTTCGCCCGGCCAACACCGAGACCCCCTCGGGGAGGGTCACGGACGCCTCGTCGATGCCGCCAACGTTTCGAGCGTCGACGCGCACGACCGATTGAGAGGTCTGAACCATCGGTTATCTTACTCAATCCTCTCACGGACTTAAATCTATCTTTCAATCGCCGCCGTCTCCGGTTTCGTGCGGCGTCGGCGCGACGAACCGGCCGTCGTCGAACTCGATCGGGCTCGGCTCCGCGAGGACCCGCAGGTCGTCGCGTTCGCGCGCCTCCTCGACGAGCGCCGGAGAGGCGTACAGCCGGCCGAGCCGCATCGTGTCCGTCGCCCGAAGCACGCGGGCGTCGTCGGGGCCGACGACGCCGACGGTCGACAGCGAGGCGACGAGGCCGGCGCGGTCCGTCTCGACGACCGGCGGGAGTCGAACCCCCCGCGTCGTACTCGCGGTGATCGCGTTGATGAGGGTGGTCGAGCTGTCGAGTTCGGCGGCCAGGTCGCGGCCGACGAAGTCCGCGGAGCCCATCCCCATGGCGTTGCCGTGTGTCGTCTCCGTCAGCCCTCGCACGAAGATCCGCTTGACGTCCGGCAGCTCCGGCTCCGGCTCGTTGATCGCGAACGGGCGGCGACCGATCACGTTCGTGTCCATCCCCTGTCCGCTGACGTCTTTGCCCTGTCGGTCGAGGACTAACACGTCGACGTCGTCGAACGGGATCGTCGGCAGGCGGTCGTACGCGAGCTCCAGCAGCTCCGCCTCGCGGTCGAGGAAGCCGGACGGGGGGACGCCCTCGATCACGGCGGTGTCGTCGAACTGGTCCTCGACGATCGCGACGCCGCCCGCGACCGGGAGCTCGGCCAGCAGCTTCTCCGCGATCTCCGGGATCATGTTCCGGAAGCTCCAGTCGATCGCCCACTCGTGTGCGGTCTTCGCCCCTCGCTGTTTCCCCATGCCGATGACGAGCATCTTCGAGAGGCCGCTCTCGACGGGGCCGTCGTAGTCGGTGTGGGGCTTCACCCGGTTGACCGGGACGATCGCGTCGGCGCCGGCGGCGTGCGCGTCCGCGTACACGGGAACGCCCCGGTCCGGCGTCTCGCCGACGCGGACGACCTCCATGCTCGACCGGATCTCGCAGCCGATCGCCGCAGGGGTCACGCCGAGGGATTCGAGCATCTCCCGCTGTCCCTCCGCGGTCGCCCCGCCGTGGCTCCCCATCGCCGGGAACACGAAGGGGTCGTAGCCGGCGTCCTCGATCGCGCCGACGACGCCGCTCACGATCGACGGGAGGTTCGCTATCCCGCGGCTGCCGGCGCCGACGGCGACCTCGCCGCCCTCGGGAACCCCGGCGAACTCCAGCGACGCCACCGCCTCGGCGGCCGCGGCCTCGACGCGATCGCTCGGGATCGGATCGGTGTCCCAGTCGCGCTCGACGAGCCCCAGATCCGGGAGCGGTCGGTCGCCGCACGCGTCGAGCACGGTCGCCTCGGGCACGACGAGGTCGTCGAGTGAGTCCATGCGAACGACTCCCGCTCGACCGACATAAACGTGGGGGCCGCGGCGCGATTCGTCCCGAAACCGACCCCCCGCGACCGTCCCTTCGCGACCGTCCCCCACGATCGGCACCTGCGACCGTCCCTCCCGCGACCGGTCCCGGCGCCCGTCCCCCGCGATCGGTACCTGCGAGGCGTCGATCCCGCGTCGCCGGCCCGACTGCCGTTACAAACGTACGGATGTAATGAACTTCGTCGAGATCCGACATGGATCCGAACATACCGGATCGACGTCTGTAGTCGGCACGACTCTCTTTTTCGCCTTACTCGCCGATATCAAGCGTCAGAATCCGGGACGAGTCGTCCCGCGAAATCAGATTTCGGTCCGATTCGGCCGCGTCTGCCCGGGATATAGCCCGGCTCACGCGGTCGAATATTCTTTATTATCCGAGTACACGGGAAGTTAAGTGGCTTGGGGCGGTGTACCGTGTATGGCAAAAGAGCTCAAATCGGTCGCGAAAACGACTGAAACGTCGTTACGACTGATCGACGTACTGCGAGATACCGACGGCATGACTATCGTTGATTTATCCGAGCATCTCGGATTGGCTCCGAGCACGGTCCACCGCCACCTCGCCACCCTGAAGAAACACGGGTACGTCGTCCGCGACGGCGACGTGTACGCCCTCGGCCTCCAGTTCCTCACGATCGGCGGGCAGATCCAGCGACGGGTGACGGCGTACCCCATGATCAAGGAGAAGGTCGACGCCCTCGCCGACGAGACGGGCGAACGCGCGCAGTTCATCGTCGAGGAGAACGGCGAGCGAGTGTACCTCTACACCGAAGTCGGACAGAGCGCCGTCCAGACCGGCGCCCACGTGGGCAAGCGCGGCGCGATCCACACGAGCGCGGGTGGGAAGGCGATCCTCGCGGCCTACGACCGGGACCGCGTCGAGGCGATCCTCGACGACCGCGGACTGGACGCCGGACACGACGCCATCACGACCCGCGAGGAGCTGTTCGCGGAGCTCGACGCGATCAGCGACCGCGGCTACGCGTTCAACCGACAGGAGACGACGGCGGGCGTCCACGCGATCGGCGCGCCGGTGATCGCCGGCGGCGAGGTGGTCGGCGCGCTGAGCGTCTCCGGACCCGCCAACCGGATCACCGGCGATCGCTTCACGGAGGCGCTCCCCGAGCGGATCCTCGGCGCGGTCAACGAGCTGGAGCTCCACATCGAACACTCCGTGTGAGGATCGCCGGGCCCCGAGAGTTTATTACGTCTCTCGGCGCTCGTCAACCCAATGAACGCGAACGACCGGGCTCTCGTGCGATTTACCTCTCTCGCCCACGGGATGTTTCACACGTACGAACTCTCCATACCGCTCTTCGTCGGGCTCTGGATGGCCGAATTCGACGTCTCGGCGGCCGTCATCGGCACCGTCATCGGCGCCGGATACGCGTTCATCGGGCTCGGCGCGCCGGTGAGCGGCGTCCTCTCCGACCGGTTCAGCTCGCGGCGGCTGATCTTGGCCTCCATCGTCGGGATGGGGATCGGGTTCGGGATCGTGGCCCTCGCGCGCGGCGTGGTCTCGCTCGCCGTCGCCGTCCTCCTGTGGGGCTGTTTCGCGAGCGTCTACCACCCCGCCGGGCTCTCGCTCATCAGCCGCACCGCGGACGCCCGCGGCACGGTGTTCGCGTATCACGGCGTGGGCGGCAACGTCGGGACGGCGTTCGGCCCGCTCCTCACGGCGCTGCTCCTCATGTTCGCCGACTGGCGGCTCGCGGCCGGCGCGCTGTCGGCCGTCGCCCTGCTCGTCGGGCTGGCCGGCACGCGGATCGAGTTCGAACTCGGCGGGGGCGAGGACGCCGGCGAGACGGGCTCGATCGCCCAGGAGCTCCGGAAGACCGCTCGGGACTCCCGCACCCTGTTCGCGACCGCCTTCACGGTCGCGCTCGTCGCGGTGCTGCTGTACGGCACGTACTACCGCGGCCTGCTGACGTTCCTCCCGGACGTCCTCGCCGAGTCCCCGGCGCTGCGCCCCTTCGAGCTGTTCGACCAGACCGTCCAGCCGGCCCAGTACGTGTACACCGGCCTCCTGACCGTCGGCATCGGCGGCCAGTACGTGGGCGGGCGGCTGACCGACCGCGTCTCCAGCACCACCGCGTTCTTCGGCTTCTTCGCGGTCCTCGCCGGCCTCGCCGCGGCCTTCCCGTTCGTCCGGGGACTCGGGACCGTCGCGCTCGTCGGGGTCTGCCTCCTGATCGGTTTCTTCGTGTACGGCACGGCGCCGATCTATCAGGTCGTCGTCGCCGAGAACGCCGGCGAAGCCGTGCAGGGGCTCTCGTACGGGTTCACGTATCTCGCGATGTTCGGCGTCGGGGCCCTCGGCGCGTCGCTCGCGGGGTTCGTGCTCACGCACGCGACGAGCTCCGTGCTGTTCTTGCTCCTCGCGGGGATCGCCGGGCTCGGCGGCGCCGCGGTGCTGTTATTGATGCGGCTGTAGCCGTCCGCCGGGCACCCCCCGAAATCTCCCAACTTTTATGACCTCGTCGTCGGAGTGGTAGGTATGAGCGCAGACGAGAAGCGACAGCGACTCTTAGAGGAGATCGTCGTGATCGACCTGACGACGTTCGTCACCGGCGGCTTCGCCACATTGATGTTAGCGAACCAGGGAGCCGAAGTGATCAAGGTCGAGCGGCCGGGCGTCGGCGACGACAGCCGGTACTCCGGGCCGCCGTTCGTCGACGTCGAGGGGTACGAGGGCCCCGGGAAGCCGGCGTCCGAGGAGGGCGAGTCGCCGTACTTCTGGACGGTGAACTACGGCAAGCAGAGCATCGAACTGAACCTGAAGACCGAGGAGGGGCTGACGGCGCTGTACGACGTCGTGGCCGAGGCCGACGTCGTCGTCGAGAACTTCCGACCGGGCACCGCCGAGCGGCTCGGCGTCGACTACGAGACGCTCCGGGAGCGGAACGACGAGCTGATCTACTGCTCGATCTCGGCGTTCGGCGAGACGGGCCCGTGGAGCGACCGACCGGGGTACGACCTGCTCGTGCAGGGGATGAGCGGCATGATGAGCGTCACGGGCTACCCCGACGCCCCGCCGGCGAAGGTCGGGCTCCCGCAGACGGACCTCATCACGGCGATGTGGTCCGCGTTCGGGATCGTCACCTCGCTGTACAACCGCGAGCGGACCGGGGAGGGCGAGCGCGTCGAGCTCGGGATGCTCGACGCGGCGCTCCCGTGGCTCACGAAGCAGGCCGGCAAGAGCTTCGTCGGCGAGGAGACCTCGCGGATGGGGACGAAGGACCCGGTGCTCGCGCCGTACCAGATGTACCCGACGGCCGACGGTCACATCAACGTCGCCTGCGGGAACCAGAAGCTCTGGGAGGAGTTCTGCGCGGCGATCGGCCGCGAGGACCTCTCGACGGACGAGCGCTTCGCCACGAACTCGGCGCGGGTGAACAACATGGACGCGCTCGAAGCGGAGCTCTCGGAGGTCCTCCGAACCAAGACGACCGACGAGTGGGTCGACCTGCTGGCCGACGAGCGCGGGCTCCCCGTGGGGCCGGTGTTCGACGTCGACGAGGCGCTGGATAACGAGCAGGTGCGCGCCCGCGGCGCCGTCGGCTCGGTCGACCACCCCGCGGCGGGGGAGATCCCCGTCATCGAACACCCGCTCAACTACGACCGGGCCGACTCGGGGTTCGAGAAGGCGCCGCCGCTGCTCGGCGAGGACACGGTGCGCGTGCTGAAAGCGGCCGGCTACGACGACGCCCGCATCGACGAGCTGATCGAGGCCGGCGCGATCCCGGAGCCCTGACCGGCGCGCCGGCGATCAGCGAGACGTGTCGAGGACGACCTTCCCGAGCGTTCCCGAGGCGCGCAGTTCGGCCAGCGCCTCGGGCACCGAATCGAGCCCGAACACGGAGTCGACCGCCGCGGTGAACGTCCCGTCGGCGAGGCGCTCGCCGACCCGTTCGAGGATCGCCGCCTGATCGCCCGCGGAGGCCACGATCGACATGAACCGGAGGTCCGCGTCCGCCTGCTTCGCCGCCATCGACGTCCCGCCGTCGACGGCGATCGGCCCGTCCTCCCCGATGACGACGATCCGACCGCCGCGCGTCAGGCACGCCAGGTTCGCCGCGAGGTGCGCGTCCGCCCGCGGCTCGAACACCACGTCGACCTCGCGCCCCTCGGCCGCCGCCGCGACGTCGTCGGCGAGGCGCTCGCTCCGGTAGTCGACGACCGCGTCGGCGCCGAGTTCCCGCGCGAACGCGGCTGGCTCGCCGTCGCGGGCGGTGCCGACGACGGTCGCGCCCGCCGCCGCGGCGACCTGCACCGCCGCGTGGCCCACGCCGCCGGACGCGCCGTGGACCAGCGCGACGTCGCCCAGTCGGAGGTCGCCGCGGGTCACGAGCGCGCGCCAGGCGGTCGCGAACGCCATCGCGGCCGCTGCCCCCTCCCGGAACGGGACCGACTCGGGCAGCGGCGCGAGCTGGTCGACCGGCGCCGCGGTGTACTCCGCGTACGTCCCGGGCGAGAACAGGCCGAGGCCGGTCGCGAACACGCGATCGCCCGGCTCGAACGCGGTCACGCCGTCGCCGACCGCCTCGACGACCCCGGCGAGGTCGGACCCGCCGACGTGCGGGAGGCCGGACGGTGGGCTCACGCTCCCCTCGCGCACGTACTCGTCGATCGGGTTCACACTCGCCGCCTCGATCCGCACGAGCGCCTCCCCCGGGCCGGGATCGGGCCGGTCGACGGTCTCTACGGTCAGTACGCTCTCGTCTCCGTGGTCGTGGAATCTGACGGCACGCATACGGCTCCGTACGACGAACCGACGTATAGTGTTGTGCCCGCGGTCGGGCCCCGCGGGGAGCGCTCCGACGCGGCGAGCGCTCCGCCCTGCCGAGCGCTTATGTGCTCGCCGTTCCCACAGAACGCATGCACGTCACCGGGCTCGATCACGCGGTGTTGACCGTCGCCGACGTCGACCGCGCCGTCGACTTCTACGCGGGGACACTCGGCGGCACGGCCGAGACGTTCGACGGCGGTCGGCGGGCCGTCTCGTTCGGCGACCAGAAGATCAACTTCCACCCGGCGGACGCCGTGTACTCGCCCCACGCGGATCGGCCGACGCCGGGGAGCGGGGACCTCTGTCTCGTCGTCGACGACTCCCTCGAAGCGCTCCGCCGGCACCTCCGCGACCGCGGCGTCGAGGTCGTCCACGGCCCCGTCGAGAAGGTCGGCGCGCGCGGCCGAACGGAGTCGGTGTACGTCCGGGACCCCGACGGCAACCTGGTCGAGTTGGCCCGGTACGACGCGAATGCTTAATGCGCTCCGAGCAAAGTAACTGGTACATGACCGATGGTTGGACACACGTGACGCCCGAGGAAATCGGTCGACGCGAGGACAAGCCCGGACGGCGCTGGGAGCTTTCCCCGGAACTGGAGATCGACGCATTCAATCTCAACGTCGCCGTCTTAGAGCCCGGCGAGCGGCTCTCGGAGAATCACTTCCACTACCATGACGACCAACAGGAGGTGGTGTACGTCGCCGACGGGACGTGCCGGGTCGAGGTCGACGAGGGCGGCTTCGACGCGACGGCGGACGACGTCGTCCGGTTCGACGCGGGCCGCGACGGCGCGCACCTGATCCACAACCCGTTCGACGAGCCGGTCCGGCTCGTCGCGATGGGTTGGCCGCCCGAGGGCCGCCACCCCGTCCACAAGATCGCGACGCTCGACGAGCTCGACGGCGGCGACGTGTAGCCGGTCGGCGACTAAGCGGGTCTCCGCCGGTTCTCCCGGGCGACGGCCCCCTCGGGGGCGGCTCATTCAACCCCGGTTCACTCGACGGCCGCGAGACGGACGCCCCGCAGCGGCCCGTCGTCGGTGGCCCGGAGCTCTCTGTCCCCGACCAGCCGCACGCCGTCGCCGATCGAGAGCGTCTCGTCGAGCTGGGCGACGACGTTCGCGCCGCCGGGGAACGCGGCGAGCCCGAGCGCGTTCGGCTCCCGGACCCCGTCGGGCGTGACGTGCACGGTCGTCACCGACAGCAGCTCGCCGGTCCCCGCCGCGACGCCGTCGAATTCCGCCCCGCCGCACTCCGGACAGCGGTGCTTCTCGTAGAAGGTCCGGTGCCCGCAGTCGCGGCACTCCAGCAGTTCGGTCACGCGTCGCCCTCCAGCAGCGTACAGACAGCGTTGTTTCCGAACCCGGCGACGTTGACGGCGAGCCCGCGGGACGCGCCGTCGACCGCCCGCTCGTCGGGCAGGTCGCCGCGGAGCTGCCACACCAGCTCGATCACCTGCGAGATCCCCGTCGCACCGAGCGGGTGCCCGCGGGCCTTCAGCCCGCCGCCGGGGTTGACCGGGAGCTCCCCGTCGAGGTCCGTCAGCCCGTCGCGAGTGCGCTCCCACGCCCGCCCCTCGGGCGCGAGCCCCAGCTCCTCCATCTCCAGCCACTCGAGGATCGTGAACGCGTCGTGGATGCACGCGAGGTCAATCGCGTCCGCCCCGAAGCCGGCCGCGTCGTACGCCCGCTCGCCGGCGACCCGGACGCTATCGATCTCCAGCGGGTCCGTCCGGTCGGCGACCGCGTGCGTCCCGGTGGCGCTCTCGCAGGCGGCGACCGTCACCGGGTCGTCGGTCGCCGCCGCGCCGGCCTCGACCACGACCGCCGCGGCCCCGTCGCTGGTCGGACAGCAGTCGTAGAGGCGCAGCGGCGACGCGACGGACGGCGACGCGAGCACGTCCCCCACGTCGATCCGCTTGTTGAACTGGGCGCACTCGTTCGCGTACGCGTTCGCGTGATTCTTCACGGCGACCCGCGCCAAGTCGCGCCGGTCCGCGTCGGTCTCGCGCAGGTAGGCGGCCGCCGCCAGGCCGCCGAACGACGGCAGGGTGACCCCCTGCTCGTACTCCCGGTCGTGCGTGATCCGACTGATGATCTCGGTGGCCGTCGCCGTGTCCGCGGCGGACATCTTCTCGCCGCCGACGGCCAGCGCCCGTTCGCTCCGCCCGCTCGCGACCGCCGCGACGGCGCTCTGAAACGCGCTGGCGCCGCTCGCGCTTGTGTTCTCGACCCGTCGGGCCGTGACGCCGGTCATGCCGAGCCCGCCGACGAGCGCGTTCGCCAGCCCGGACCGGCGGTTGAACGCCTCTGCGGCCATGTTCCCCACGTGGACCGAGTCCACGTCGGCCGGGTCGCGGTCGGCGTCGTCGAGCGCGCGCTCCGCCGCGACGAGGAGGAGGTCGAGGAGCGACCGGTCGTCGGCGGTCGCGAACGCCGTCATACCGGCGCCCGTTATCGCCGGCGGGTCGCCGCGAACGGGTGATGCGTCTACTGCCCGCGCTTCTCGCTTCTGGGCGGTCATCGTACGGTCTAACCCAGACGCTAGACCGGTTTATAGGCACGGTTCCCGCCACTCGTTGCACGCGAACGACTCGGCGGCCCTCGGCGCGCGTGCTCGACGCGAACGACTCGGCGGCCGACGGAGCGCGGGCTCATCGGTGGTCCGATCGAGCATTTAAAAAACAGAGCCGCGAGCAGTACGTCGGTCGTCGGGCGCTCAACGACGCCCGGCCGAGTGTCGAAGCGATCCGCCGTGCCGGGGTGTCCGGCGACGCGCTATCTGAGGTTATTCACCGCCCTTTTCACGTACGGTCCGAGGAACGGCCCGAACAGCGCCAGGAGGATCAGGATGGAGATCCCGAGCGAGAGCGGCCGGCTCGGCGACACGAAGATGCCGTACCCGCCGCCCGATAGCTGTAGCGAGCGGAAGAAGTTCTCCTCGGCTATCGGCCCCAGCACGATCCCGAGGACGAACGCTATCACCGAGTACTTGTACTTCACCATGTAGTAGCCGAGGATGCCGAGCGCCAGCACGCCGAAGGCGTCGAACCAGCTCCGCCTGAGGCTGAACGCGCCGATGAACGAGAGGACGATCACCATCGGGATGATGACGTCCGTGTCGAGCTTCGTGATCGCGCTCGCGTACGGGATGACCGTGTACCCGACGGCGAGGATGATGAAGTTGCCGAGGAACACCGAGACGAACAGCGCGTACGTGATGTGAAGCTGCGCGCCGAACAGCCCCGGACCGGGCTGGAGCCCGTGCATCAGGATGCCGCCGAGGAACACCGCCGTCGAACCGCTCCCGGGAATACCGAACGAGAGCGTCGGAACCAGCGACCCGCTGACGGTCGGGTTGTTCGCTCCCTCGGGGGCGATGATCCCCCGCGGGTCGCCCTCGCCGAATATCCCGGCGGCGGCCGAGGAGCGCGCCTCCTCGGCGTACGCGACGAACGTCGACGTCGTCGCGCCGGAGCCGGGGACGGCGCCGATCAGCATGCCGATCACACCGCCTTTGAACAGCGACTTCGGGTACCTGAACACCGTCTTGATCCCCTCGGTGATGCTGCCCGTGATGCCGACCGCGTCCTCAGCGATCTGGTTTTGGACCGCGAGCTTCATCATCTCCGCGAAGGCGAACATCCCGATCAGGGCGGCGACGAAGTTGAGCCCGTCGTACAGCGCGAGCTGGCCGAACGCGTAGCGCGGCGTCGGCGCCATGATGGCGATGCCCATCGTCGAGATCATAAAGCCGAACGCGCCCGCGACGATCCCCTTCACGATCGACCCGTCCGCGACGATCGTGATGAGCGAGATCCCGAGGATCGCGAGGAGGAAGTACTCCACCGATCCGAACAGGAGGACGACCTCGATGAGGATCGGGGAGATGAGGACTAACAGGATCGCGGCGATGAACCCGTTAAACGCGGAGGCCGTCGTCGCGATCGCGAGCGCGTTCTTCGCGAGCCCCTTCTTCGCCATCGGATAGCCGTCGAGCGTCGTCGCGGCCGCCGACTCGGTCCCGGGGGCGTTCAACAGGATCGCGGAGATGCTCCCGCCGAACATCGCACCGCTGTAAATCGAGATCAGGAGGATGAGCGCGGGCGTCGGATCGAGCGGGACGGTGAGCGGGAGGACGATCGCCATGCCGACCGGCGAGCCGATCCCCGGCAGCGCTCCCAGGACGATCCCCGCGAGCAGCCCGGCGGCCATCCAGCCGATGACCGGCCAGCTGACCGCGATCTGTATCCCCTCGACCAGACTTGCGACCGCCATTCAGAGCCCCTCCGTGAACACGATCGCTCCCTGATCGAACGGCATGAGCAGGAAGACGATGAACCCGTACACGATGACCGTCGCGAGCACGGCGAGGAACGCCGACTTGAGCGGTCTCACTCTGAACCACGTGGTGTACGCGAAGACGAACAGCGGCGTCACGTAGAGGAACCCGACCGCCCACCCGAGCGCGAAGTAGATGCTCGAGAAGACGATCATGATAACGGTGTTGTTGATGTCGATGCCCCACTTCTGATGGAGCGGGAGGTCTTTCGCCCGGACGCCCTCGGTATCGTCGTCATCGTCGGTATCGAGATACCTCTCGTCGACGGCGGTGTCCGCGACGTCCGTGGAGCCCTCGTCCTCCTCGGCGTCCTCGATGGCGCCGACACCTTCGGTTTGGCCCTCCTCGAAGCTCTCCGTCATACTCACTTCCTGAGCGACGAACTTCTGGAGCGGTCCCGGGAGGTAGTTCTGTATGAGGAGGAGAAACGATCCGATCCCGACGACCTGTGCCATCAACTGCGGAAAGATCGTCGCGTTCTCCGGGTAATCTTTGATTATCGGGTCGACGTAGAACACTACGGACAGCCCGAGCAGCGTTACGAGTAGGACGTGTTCCGCCGTGATTCCTTCAAGTCGTTTTGAGTAATTGACCATGACAGTATTATCTGATCCGCTGGACTCCAACTATAAATAAATTGAGTTCGACGCGCCGGTCGCGCCGCGATCGATTCAGGGCTGGTTTTCGTTGACGAGTTCGAGGATTTCGAGCTCCTCGTACTGCGTGAAGGCGTCCGCGAAGTTCTGCTCGGCGACCTCCGGGCCCTCGTACACGACCGGGTTCCCCGTTTCGTTGCTCCACTCCTGCACGGGCTCGCTGTTGACGGTCTCTTCCAGCGCTTCGGCGTAGAAGTCGGCGATCTCCTGGTCCATCTCCGGCGGGCCGTACATGCCGCGCCAGACGCCGCCGACGAAGTCGATCTCCGGGTAGCCGAGGTCGGTGACCGAATCGATGTCCGGGTAGACCTGGGTGCCGGACCCGAAGAACGTCACGACGGGGTAGACGCGGCCCGTGTCGACGACGGACTGGGTCCCGGCGTCGGTCCCGATACCGCACGGGACCTCGCCGCTGGCGACCGCCTGCGTCACGGGACCCGTCCCGGTGTACTGCACGCGGTTCTGCCAGTTCCAGCCGACCTCGTCTTCGTACGCGTACTTGTACAGCAGAACGATGATGTCCTGGGAGCTCCCGGACGACTGGACGCCGATGTTCTCCCACTCGCCGCTCTCGTACTTCGCGAGGACGTCGTCGAACGTCTCGACCTCGTCCTGGTACTCCTCGTTGACGACGAGACACCACGTCGACTGCCCGACCACGCCGAGGCCGGTGAGGTCGCGGATGTCGAAGTCCGGCTCGTTGATCAGCTGCGGCGCGACTTCGAGCGGTCCGGCGTTGCCCGCGATGGTCTGTCCGTCGGGCTCCGAGCGGTACAGCTCTCCGAGTCCGTTCAGACCCCCGGCGCCCGGGATGTTGTCGATCTGCAGCGACTCGCCGACCGCCTCTCGGAGTCCCGGCTGAATCCCGCGTGCGTACGTGTCGGTTCCGCCGCCCTCGTCGTACGGGACGATGTACCGGACCGTCCCTTCGGGGGACCATCCGTCGCCGCCGTCGCTTCCGTCACTGCCGTCGCTTCCGTCGCTGCCGTCGCTTCCGTCACTGCCGTCGCTACCGTCACCGCCATCGCCGCCGTCGCCGCCGTTGCCGGAACAGCCGGCGAGCGAAATGGCGGAGGTTGCGCCGATCGCCTGCAGGAAGCGTCGCCGCTTCGTGTTCGAGGTCGATTCGACCGAGTCGGTTGGTGTTTCTTCTGTCATCTTGTCACGTTGGTCGGCTCAGCTGGTTTTCTCGCCCGGATCCGCTTTCGGGGGTTCGGCTTTCGCCGTATCCATGCATGCCATTCGGTGGCAATATCATAAATGTTTCTATTAAAATTCCCGTTGTCAGATGTCGAACTTGGTATACAAAGGCGGCGTGCGCCCCGGTCGACCGGCGAGAGCCAGTTCGGTCGCCGATCGTCGTTCGCGCCGGTTCGCGCGCCGCGGCCCCGTGACCCGAGTCGACCCACCGGGAGGAACCTTTTATATTCCGGGGCGGAATACGGTCAGTATGGTAATCGTTGCAGCCGTCGATCGGTCGGAGAGAGCGCCGGGTATCGTCGAGGAAGCGAACGAGCTCGGCGAGGCGTTCGACGAGCCCGTCCACGTCGTCCACGTCCTGTCCCGCTCGGAGTTCGTCGGGCTCGAACGGACCAGCGTGACCGACACCGGGAAGTCGATCCCGAGGGACGACGTCCTCGAGATCGCCGAGGAGTTCTCGCAGGAGGCGATCGACGAGGCGGGCGTCGACGACGCGGAGCCGGTGGGGCTCCTCGGCGAGCCGGCCGACGAGATCAGCAACTACGCCGACTCCAACGACGCCAGGTACCTCGTCATCGCCGGTCGGAAGCGGTCGCCGGTCGGGAAGGCGCTGTTCGGGAGCGTCGTTCAGTCCCTGATGCTCAACTCCGAGACCCCGGTCGTCTCGATCCGAACCGACTGATCAGAGCCGACTGATCAGAGTCGCTCTTCGATCGCCGCGACGATCTCCCCGGTCGACGCCGACCCGCCGAGGTCCGGCGTCGACGGGGCGTCCTCGTCGGCGAGCACTTCCCGAACCGCGCTCCAGAGGGCGTCGGAGACCGCCGCCTCACCGAGGTCCTCGAAGAGCATCGCGGCCGAGAGCACGGTCGCCATCGGATTCGCGACGCCCTGCCCGACGATGTCGGGGGCGCTCCCGTGGACGGGCTCGAACATCGACGGGTAGTCGCCGTCGACGTTGATGTTCCCGGACGGCGCGAGCCCCATGCTGCCGCTGACGATGGCGCCGATGTCGGTGAGGATGTCGCCGAACAGGTTGGAGGCGACCAACACGTCGAACTCCTCCGGCCTGCGGACGAGGTCCATGCTCCCGGCGTCGATGAGCAGCGACTCGACCTCGACGTCGGGGTACTCGGTCGCGACGTCCTCGACGACGTCGTCCCAGAACGTCATGCTGAACGCCTGCGCGTTGGACTTCGTGATGCTCGTCAGGTGTCCCTCGCGCTCCGTCGCCGCCTCGAACGCCGCCCGAACGATGGTCTCCGTCCCCTCGCGCGTGTGGACCGCGCTCTGGATCGCCACCTCGTGGTCGAACCCCTCGTGGACGCGGCCGCCGGCGTCCGAGTACTCCCCCTCCGTGTTCTCGCGGTACACGACGAAGTCGATGTCACCGCCCTCGTACCCGCGGAGCGGGCTCTCGACGCCGTCGAAGAGGGTCGACGGGCGCTTGCACACCTGCTGGTTGAACCCCTTCCGGATCGGTAACAGGAGCCCGTGCAGCGTGATGTGGTCCGGGACGTCCGGATGGCCGACCGCGCCGAGGAGGATCGAATCCGCGTCGACGATCCGATCGAGCGCGTCGTCCGGCATCATCTCGCCCGTCTCCATGTACCGCTCCGTCCCCCAGTCGTACTCGGTGAACGCGACGTCGACGCCGTGGCGGGACGCCGCCTCGTGAAGGAGCGGGAGCGTTTCGTCGACGACCTCCGGACCGATACCGTCACCTGGTATCGTCGCTATCTCGTATGACATGGTTCCGGAATTCGCTCACACAATCTAAACTCTTTGGGCCGTGGCACCCCTTGCCCGCCCGATTCGAGGCCGGATCGCTCCTCGCGAACGGTGCGGCTCATCGCCCGCGATTACCCCACTCACAACGCTTTTCACTCCCCGATGGGAGATTGAGTCATGGTAAGCGAGACTGCCTACGAGAGTATCTCGCTCGACGTCACAGACGGCGTGGCGACGATCGAGTTCCACCGGCCCGAGGTGTACAACGCGCTCAACGACACGGTCATGCTGGACCTGCTCCGAGCGTTCGACGAGATCCAGCTCGACCGGTCCGTCGACGTGGTCGTGATCACGGGCGAGGGCGACGACGCGTTCTCCGCCGGCGCGGACATCTCGCAGTACGCGGGCTCCGCCGAGGAGCACGACCCGCGACAGAAGGACCGCCAGGAGCTGTTTTACGAGATGTACCGCAAACCGTTCGAGTGCCACGCGCCCGTCATCGCGAAGGTCAACGGGTACTGCGTGGGCGGCGGCCTCATCTTCGCGATGTACTGCGACATGCGGATCGCCGTCGACGACGCGAAGTTCGGCGTCCCCGTGACCGACATCGGCCAGATCCCGACGGGCAACTCGACGTGGCGCGCGATCGAGCTCGTCGGCGAGGCGAAAGCGAAGGAGCTCGTCTACACCGCCGGGATGATCGAGGCCGACGAGGCCGAGCGGATCGGGCTCGTCAACCACGCCGTCCCGCGGGAGGAGCTCGACGAGACGGTCGGTGACATCGTCGAGGCGATCCAGAGCACGGGCCGGTCCGCGGTGAAGAACTCCAAGCGCGCGTTCAACCACGCGGTCGACGCGCAGAGCGCCGAGGAGAACCGCGCGTTCGAGTCCGAGGTCTGGTGGGACCAGTTCGCGACCGACGAACGGGAACGGCTCGTCGACGAGTTCAACGACGCATGACCGGGGGACCGCTCGCCGGCCTCACCGTCGTGGAGATGACCGGCCACCGCGCGGGCCCGTTCTGCGGCGCGCTCCTCGCCGACATGGGCGCCGACGTCGTGAAGATCGAGCGCCCCGGCGTCGGCGACCCCGCCCGCAGTCAGGGCGTCGGCCCCGACGGCAAGTCCGGCTACTTCATGGCGAACAACCGGAACAAGCGCTCCGTCACGCTCGATCTCAAGTCCGACGCGGGCACCGAGGCGGCGCTGTCGCTGCTGGAGGCGGCCGACGTGTTCATCGAGAACTTCGGCTACGGCGTCACGGACAAGCTCGGCGTCGGCCACGAGGCCGCCAAGGAAGTGAACCCGGAGATCGTCTACGCCAGCATCAAGGGGTACGGCGAGACCGGCCCGCGGAAGGAGCAGGCCGGCCTCGACCTCATCCTGCAGGCGGAGGGCGGGATCATGAGCGTCACCGGTCCCGAGGGCGGCGAGCCAGTGAAGATCGGGCAGGCCATCGGCGACCTCACGACCGGGATGTTCACCGCGATCGGGATCCTCGCTCGGCTCTACGAGCGCGGGAACGCGGGCGGCTCGGAGGGCGAGGAGGCCGATTCCGCCGCCGACTCGTTCAACGGCAAGTTCGACGTCGGCCTCTTCGACTCCATCGTGACGCTGCTGAACGAGTACCTCACGTCGTACTCGATGGACGGGTCGGTGCCGGGGCCGCAGGGCACCTCCCACCAGACGCTCGTTCCCTACCAGCGGTTCGAGACCGCCGACGGCGCCCTCGTCACCGGCGTCCCGAGCGACGACCGGTGGGACGACTTCGTCGAGCTGGTCGGCCGCGACGAGCTGGCGGAGTACCCGACGAACGACGACCGGTTCGAGCACGCCGACGCCGTCGTCGGGATCATCGAGGCGGAGTTTGCGACGGAGTCGACGGAGTACTGGCTCGACCGCCTCATCGACTACGGCTTCCCCTGCGGCCCGATAAACGACGTTGAGGACGTCGTCCACTACGACCAGACGCGGGCGCGCGACCTCGTCGTCGAACACGACGACCCCGACTGGGGCGAGTGCCTGCTCCCGGGCCACCCGATCAACTTCCCCGAGCACGACGACATTATCCGGTCGCCAGCGCCGCGTCTGGGCGAGCACACGGAGTCCGTGTTCGCCGACGTCGCCGGGGACCAGACGACGCTCGACGAGTGGCGCGAGGGCGGCGCGTTCGGCGACTAATACGGAAAAACGGTTTCTCGTCGTTTTTGTTTATAAACAGTCGATCGCGGAGCGCCGGTGAACCACTCCAAAGACGTAGCCGATCGCGCATAGGTCGCTGACGACCCGGTGAACACCTCCAAAGCCCCAGCCGTGAGGGGCGCGCACGCTCGCTGCGCTCCTCGCTGCGCTCCTCGGTCGCTCACTCTGTTCGCTCCCTGCGGTGCTTGCATCGTCTTCAGAACGCGAAGCGTTCTGATTGGCTCACGAGAGCTCCGCTCTCGTGAACGCCTCCGCGCCCCTCACGGCTGCCCCTTTGAGTCCCACCCAACCGCTCCGCACAGCACCTCACGCCTCCCCAGCCTCGTCGCTCACTCCGTTCGCGACTCCCTCGCGCGTGCGGTTCACGGCCTGTCGGCCGCTCACCGGCACGCGCCACTGCACCGTCGCAATCATTGATAAACACCGTCGCCGCGCTCGTCCCCATTTAAGTACCGAACGACGTCCGCGAGCCGAGGCGCCCTACGCCAGCGCGTCGGCGATCTTCTCGATCGGGTGCGGCGGCTTCTCGTCGTACTCGTCGCCGATCTGCGTCCGGCAGGAGGCCCCGGGGGCGACGACGGAGTCGCCGTCGCTGTCGTCGATCCGGTCGAACAGCATGGAGCCGATGGCCTGGCTCATCGAGTAATGCTCCGACTCGTAGCCGAACGTCCCGGCCATCCCGCAGCAGGAGGTGTCGAGCGGGTCGACCCGGAACCCCGTCCGCCGGAGGACGCCGACCGCGTGGTGGTCCTTCTTCACCGACTTCTGGTGGCAGTGGCCGTGGTAGGTGAGCCGCTCCGCGCCGCCGTCGGCGTCGAGCGCCTCGTCGAGCCGGCGGGTGTCGAGGTACTCCAACACGCCGTAGGCGTGCTCGGCGACCTGTGCCGCGGCGTCGGACGACAACAGGTCGAGGTAGTCGGACTGCAGCATGACGGCGTCGGACGGCTCGACCACGACGACGTCGCGCCCGTCGTCGACGTGCGCCGCCAGCGTCGCGACGTTGGCTTCGGCCGTCTCGCGGGCCTTCCCGAGGAGCCCCTTCGAGTGCGCGGGGCGGCCGCTGTCGGTGATCTCCTCGGCGACGGAGACGTGGACGCCCGCCGCTTCGAGCACCCTGACCGCGGCCTTCCCGGCCTTCGGGTTGTTGTAGTTCGTGACCGTGTCGGGCACCAGCACGACGCGCCGGTCCGCGGTCGACTCGCTCACCGTCGACCCGCCGCGGTCAGCCCACCAGTCCACGAACGTCTCGCGGTGGAACGTCGGGAGCGAGCGCTCTCGGGCGATCCCGAGCGTCTTCTCCATGACGACGCGCGCGCCGGGGACCTTGGTGCCGAGGTTCGACAGGGGCGCCGTCGCGCTCCCGAGCTTCGAGAGCGCGTCGACGTTCGCGAACAGCTTCGACCGGAGGTCCGCCCCGTGTTCCTCGTGGTGGGCGTGTTCCACCTCCACCTTCATCTTCGCCATGTCGACCTCGCTGGGACAGTCGATCGAACACCCCTTACAGCCGACGCAGAGGTCGAGCACCTCGCGCATGAACTCCGTGTCGAACCGCTCGTCCTCGGAGAGGTCCCCGCTCATCGCCTGCCGGAGCAGGTTCGCGCGACCGCGAGTGCTGGTGATCTCCTCCTGTGACGCCCGGTAGGTCGGACACATCACGCCGCCCGCGCCCTCCTGACTGGTGCGACACCCGCCACAGCCGTGACAGAGTTCGGCCATTCCTTGGAACCCGTTCTCGTTCTCCCACTCCAAGGCCGGCTCGAAGCCGGCGTCGAACTCGTACTCCTCCCCGAACCGGAGGTTCTCGCTCATGTCGTGGTCGCCGCAGACGCTCCCGGGGTTGAGCAGCCAGTCGGGGTCGAACGCCGTTTTCAGGTCCTGAAAGACGTGCCAGAGGCGATCGCCGTACAGCTTCCGGTTCCACTGGGTCCGGGCGCGCCCGTCGCCGTGCTCGCCGGAGACCGACCCGCCGTACTTCACCGCGAGGTCCGTGGCGGCGTCGGAGATGGACACCATCGTCTCGGTCCCCTCGGCGTTCTTCGTGTTGATGAGCGGCCGGACGTGCATGCAACCCGGGCCGGCGTGCGCGTAGAAGCTCCCGAACGTGTCGTGGTCCTCGAAGATCTCCTTGAACTCCTTGGTGTACTCCGGCAGGTGCTCCGGCGGAATCGCGAGGTCCTCGATGAACGCGATGTGCTTCTCGTCGCCCGTCCGCGACAGCAGGATCGGCGTCGACGCCTTGCGCATCTTCCAGAACTTCTTCTGGGTCTCCTCGTCGTACGCCGCCATCCCGTCGAACGCCAAGTCGCCGACGCGGTCTTCGATGAGGTCGTCGACCTGCCTCTTGGCCGACTCCTCGTCGTCGGCGTAGAACTCGATCAGCAGGAACGAGTCGGTCTCGTCGGGCAACAGGCCGATGACGTCCTTGAACTCCTCGAGTTCGCGCGCCAGGTCGACGAGGACGCCGTCGAGCACTTCGACCGCCGCCGCGTCGTGTTCGAGGATCGGGCCGACGTCCTCCATCGCGTCGAGCAGGTCGTGGTACGTGAGCAGCGCGACCCCCTTCGTCTCCGGAATCGGCTCCAGGCTCACTTCGGCCTCGGTGACGATCGCGAGGGTCCCCTCGCTCCCGACCAGCAGGCGCGCGAGGTTGACGGTCCCCGATTCGGCCTCCTCGATCAGCACGTCGAGGTTGTACCCCGACACGTTCCGCTTGAGGTCGGGGTACCGCTCGTCGACCTCGTCTGCCTCCTCGTCGATGATACGGACGATCTCCGCGTAGATGCGTTCGAGGGTCGTCCCGTCGGGGTCGGCTCCCTCGCGCAGCTCGGCGACGTCGACCTCGCCGAACGTCTCGACGCTCCCGTCGGCCAGCACCGCCTCGACCTCCTCCACGTAGGCGTCCGTCTTCCCGTACTTCAGGGAGTGCGCCCCGGTCGTGTTGTTCCCGATGGCGCCGCCGAGCGCGCTCCGGTCCGCCGTCGACGGGTCGGGCGCGAACTTCAGCCCGTGCGGTTCGAGGGTGCGGTTCAGCTCGCCGAGGGTGATCCCCGTCCGGGCCCGGACCCCTTCGCCCTCGGGGTCGACGTCGACGACGTCAGTCATGTACCGCGTGAAGTCCAAGACGATCGCCTCGTTCACCGACTGGCCGGCGAGGCTCGTCCCGCCGCCGCGGGGGAGCGCGGGGATCTCCTCCGCGTCGCAGTACTCCATCACGGCGGCGACGTCCGCGGTCGAGGTCGGGTAGACGACCCCGATCGGCGTCACCTCGTACGCGCTGGCGTCGGTCGCGTACATCTGCTTGGAGTACTCGTCGAAGCGCACGTCGCCGTCGACGAGCGCGTCGAGGTCGGCGACGAGCGACGAGTCGTGCTCGGTCTCGCTCTGGTAATCGTAATTCGCCCGCGGGTCGGTGGACGGATCCGGTGCTGTGTTCTTCGATCCCATCGGTTAATTGACTGTCCTCAGTGTGGCGTAGACATGAATGTTACGCGTCAACACGGTACGACTGCCGGGAGGACGCGAGTCGTCGCTCCGAGTCGCGCGGAACGCGTCGGGGGTTCGAACCGCCCGGACGCGGTCCCGTCGCGGCGGTTACTCGCGCTGCTGGGCGTCGACGACGGCGACGCTCGCGAGGTTGACGATGTCTTTGACCTCGTCGCCCCGCTGGAGCACGTGGACCGGCTCGTCCATGCCGACGAGCATCGGGCCGATGGCGTCCGCGTCGCCCAGCCGCTGGAGCAGCTTGTAGCCGATGTTCCCCGACTCCAGGTTCGGGAAGACGAGGACGTTTGCGGCCTCGTCGAGCTCGGAGAACTCGTAGGTGTCGGTGAGCATCTCCTCGACGAGCGCCGTGTCGGCCTGCATCTCACCGTCGACCGGGAAGTCGACCGCCGGGTCGTCGCGGAGCATGGCGGCCGCCTCCCGCGGCGCCTCGGTCGTGTCGGCGTCGACGCTCCCGAAGTTGGAGTACGACAGCAGCGCCGCCCGCGGGTCGACGTTGAACTGCCGCGCCAGGTCCGCGGTGTGGCGCGTCGTCTCGGCGAGCACGTCGGCGTCGGTCTCCCGGTTGACCGTGACGTCGGCGAAGAACACGACCCGGTTCCCGATCGTCAGCATGTAGACGCCGGAGACGTACTCGGCGTCGTCGGCGGTCCCGATGACCTGCAGCGGCGGCCGGAGCGCCGAGGGGTAGTGGTGGGTCAGCCCCGTCAGCATGGCGTCGGCGTCGCCCTGGTCGACCATCACGCTGCCGAGGTAGTCGGTGTTGTTGCGGATCAGGTCGCCCGCCTCGCTGCGGGTGATTCCCTTCCGCTTGCGGAGCTCGTGGAGGCGGTCCGCGTACTCGTCGTACTCCCCGGTGGTCGGGTCGACGACGGTCGCCTCGAAGTCGAGGCCGAGGTCGCCGACGGTCCCGGCGATGGCGTCGGCGTCGCCGAGCAGGACGGGCTCGGCGATCCCCTGCTCGGAGAGCTGGTACGCCGCGCGGATCATCTTCTCGTCTTCACCCTCGGCGAGCGCGATGCGCTTGGGGTCCTGTTTCGCCTTGTTGACGACGATCCGCATCATCTCGCGCGACTTCCCGACGCGCGCCTCCAAGTCGTCGCGGTACGCTTCGAGGTCGACCTCGTCGCGCGCGGCGCCGGACTCCATGGCCGCCTCCGCGACCGCCGGCGCGACCTCGAACAGCACGCGCGGGTCGACCGGCTTCGGGAGGATGTACTCCGGCCCGAACTGCAGCGGCTCGTCGCCGTACGCCTTCAGCACCGCGTCGGGGACGTCCTGCCGCGCCAGCTCCGCCAGCGCCTCCGCGCAGGCGACCTTCATCTCCTCGTTGATCTCCGAGGCCCGGACGTCGAGCGCGCCGCGGAAGATGAACGGGAAGCCGAGCACGTTGTTCACCTGGTTCGGGTAGTCGGACCGGCCCGTCGCCATGACCACCGTGTCGTCGCGGGCGTTCTTCCCCTCCTCGTAGCCGATCTCCGGGGTCGGGTTCGCCATCGCGAAGATGATCGGGTCGTCGGCCATCGACCGCACCATCTCCGGCGAGACGATCCCGCCGGCCGAGAGGCCGACCAGCACGTCCGCGCCATCCATCGCGTCGGCGAGGTCGCCGTCCGGGACGTCCCGGGCGAACTCACGCTTGTACTCGTTGACGTCGCCCGCTTCGGCCCGCGCCTCCGTGATGATGCCCGTCGAGTCACAGAGCGTGATGTTGTCCCGCTCGACCCCGAGCGAGACGTAGAAGTGCGCGGTCGCGAGCGCCGACGCGCCGGCCCCCGAGAACACGACCTTCACGTCGCCGAGGTCCTTGTCGACGATGTCGGCGGCGTTGATCAGGCCGGAGCCGTTGATGATGGCGGTGCCGTGTTGGTCGTCGTGGAACACCGGGATGTCCATCTCGTCCTGGAGCCGGTCCTCGATCTCGAAGCACTCCGGCGCTTTGATGTCTTCGAGGTTGATCCCGCCGAACGTCGGCTCCATCGCCGCGACGGCCTCGCAGAAGGGGTCGACGTCCGCGATGTCGAGCTCGACGTCGAAGACGTCGACGTCCGCGAACCGCTTGAACAGCACTCCCTTCCCCTCCATGACCGGCTTCGACGCCGTGGCGCCGATATCGCCGAGACCGAGCACGGCCGAGCCGTTCGAGACGACCCCGACGAGGTTCCCCTTCGCCGTGTAGTCGTACGCCTTCTCGGGGTCGTCTGCGATCTCGCGGCACGGCCCCGCCACGCCGGGCGAGTAGGCCAGCGAGAGGTCTCGCTGGGTGTTCGTCGGCTTCGTCGTCGCGATCTCGATCTTCCCGGGCGGGTCGGCCCGGTGATACTCCAATGAGTCGTCTTCTAGCGTCATACCGATCGATTACGCGAATCGCATAAATACTTATGGGCGTCACCGTCCCGTCTCGCGATGCGCGGCCCCTCGCGCCGGCGCGGCGGACCGTCGAGCGCGGATCGAAATACGAGCATACGGGATCGGTCGACGAGGCGGCCACGCGGCGCCTCGCCGCGCTCCGCGAAACGCCCCGCCGCCCGGTCGGCCCGTCCGAGCATCTCGAACGCGGTCCACCGACCGGGCCGACCTCGGACTACCGGGCCGCGGGCGCCGTCGACCGCCGAGCTCTCCCGGGCCTCACTCCAGGTCTGGCCGAGAGAGCTCCGTCTCTTTGGCGGTGATTATCTCTAAGAGGGCCGGCGTGCCCTCCTCCGTCTTCTCGATGGCGCGTTCGAGCGCGGGCGCGACCTCCTCGGGGTCCTCGACGCGCTCCCCGTAGCCGCCGAGGGCCTCGCCGACGTCGGCGAAGTCGCCGCCGAACGGCGTGTCGTACGACGCCATCTCGTAGTTGTTCAGGTGGACGGTGAGGATCGGGGCGTCCTCGCGGACCGCCGTCTCGAAGTCGAGTCCGGTCATTCCGATGGCGCCGTCGCCCATGATGTTGAGACAGAGCTTCTCGGGGAAGCGGACCTTCGCGCCGATCGCGAGCCCGAGCCCGTAGCCCAGCTGCGTCGTCTTCCCCCAGCCGATGTACGAGAGGGGCTCGTCCGTCTCGTAGAACGGCGCGAGGAAGTCCCGCGGGTTCCCGGCGTCGGCCGTGATGACCGTCTCGTCGGGGTCGACGACGTTCGTGATCTCGTGGATCACGCGGTAGGGGTTGATCGGGGTCTCGTCGGACGTGAGCTTCGGCTCCCACTCGTCGAGCCAGTCGGCCTTGACCGCCGCGATCTCCTCGGCCACGTCGTCGAAGCGGCCGCGGTCGTCGTCGACGCGCTCCGCCACGGCGTCGGTCACCGCGTCGAGGACGAGCTGCGCGTCGCCGACGAGCGCCATCTCCGAGCCGACGTCTTTGTCGATGTCGGTGGGATCGAGCGTCGAGTGGATCACCGTCTTGCCCTCGGGGACCGTGATCCCGTAGGCGGTCTCGGTGAAGCTGCAGCCGACGCCGAAGAGGACGTCGCACTCGTCGAGGAAGTGCGCGAGCTGTCCGGGCTCGCTCTTGCTCCCGGCGCCGAGCGAGAGCGGGTGGCTCTCGGGGAAGGCGCTCTTCCCGTTCAGGCTCGTGGCGACCGGCGCTTCGAGCGTTTCGGCGAGCTCCTTCAGCTCGTCCCATCCCTTGGCGTAGTGAACGCCCTGTCCGGCGAAGACGACCGGGTTCTCCGCGTCGACGAGGGCGTCCGCGACCGCCGGGACCGCGTCGGGGTCCACGCCCGCGCGGTTGGCGCTCGACGGCTCGTACTCGAAGTCGCCGATCTCCTCCCAGAAGACGTCCTTCGGCACCTCGACGACCGCGGGGCGGGGGCGGCCGTTGCGCGCCGC
Source organism: Halorubrum sp. Ea8 (assembly GCF_002252925.1). Lineage (NCBI taxonomy): Archaea > Methanobacteriati > Methanobacteriota > Halobacteria > Halobacteriales > Haloferacaceae > Halorubrum > Halorubrum sp. Ea8. Next base: position 7,136 of record NZ_NHPF01000041.1, on the reverse strand, counting down.
GGTGAACGCCCGGCGGAACGTCTCCCCGACCGCGTCCGGGTCCGAGAGCTGCTCGCACGTCTTGCTCACGCTCTGGTAGCTCACCAGGGAGTTGAACTTCGGATCGACGTCCGTCTTGGCGCGGTCGTAGCCGGCCGGGATCGCCACCAGCGGCGACGACTCGCCGTACGCCTGCGCGACGGCGCCGATGGAGTTCTCCGTCCCCGGACCGTGCTGGCAGGCGAAGGCGACGACCTCGTCGCCGGACGTGAGCCGGCCGATAGCGTCCGCCATGTGGACCGCCGTCCGCTCCTGACGAGTGATGATCGTCCGGAGACCGGCGTCTTCGGCGGCGCCCGTGTCGAACAGCGGGTTACTCGGGAATCCGAACAGATACTCTACACCCTCCTCTTTCAGTGCTTTCGCGATGGCTTCTGTAACGTTCATCTTTTATTAGATCGTATACTTCTGGCTCCGGTCCGGGGTTAAATAAAGGTACCTGTCGAGGCCGGTTTCGTCGCTTCGAGCGTCGCTGCGGTCCGAGCCGTCGCGGCCGCGTCCCTAATCTTGCCGGCTCCCGAAGGACTGATACGCCGCTGTGACGACGGTCCGCGTATGTCAGACCGAGCGCAACTCGATACCCTGTCCGTTCACGACTCCGTCGAGAACGTCATTCCGCCCGAGGCCTTCGTTAAGGCGTTCGACGACCTCGACCTCGACGTCGAACTGGTCGGCGACGGCGAGAGCTACGACGAGACCGACGCCGTCGCCACCTACGTCCCCCGACCGGAGTTCCTCGACGCGGGGTGGGTCCACTGTATCCGCGCCGGCTACGACGAGTTCGACACCGCGGCCTACGAGGCGGCGGGCGTCCCGCTCACCAACAGCACCGGCATTCACGACACCACCGTCAGCGAGGTCGCGCTCGGCTACATGCTGTCGCTCGCGCGCCTCCACCACGTGTACCGCGACCACCAGAACGAGCGGCAGTGGTACACGCCGGCGTACGAGCGGCCGTTCACCGTGGAGAACGAGCGGCTCTGCGTCGTCGGTCTCGGAACGATCGGCCGGGGGATCGCCGAGCGCGCTGACGCGCTCGGGATGGACGTGATCGGGATCAGACGGTCCGACGAGCCGGTCCCGGGCGTGTCGGAGATATTCGACCCGTCGGACCTCCACGACGCCATCGACGACGCGCGCTTCGTCGCGCTCGCGCTGCCGCACACCCCCGAGACCGACGGGCTCATCGGGGAGGCGGAGTTCGAGTCGATGCGCGACGACGCGTACCTGATCAACGTCGCCCGAGGCCCGTTAGTCGACGAGACCGCGCTCGTCGACGCGCTCGAGAGCGACGCGATCGACGGCGCGGGGCTGGACGTGTTCGAGACCGAGCCGCTCCCAGACGACTCCCCGCTCTGGGGCTTCGAGGACGTGATCATCTCGCCGCACAAGGGGTCAGCGACCAACCGGTACCACCTCGACATCGCCGAGCTCGTGACGGAGAACGTCGAGCGCTATCAGGCGGCCGAATCGCTGCGGAACCGCGTCGCGTAACCCTTCTCGGCCCGCTGCCGATCCGCAGCCGAGATGTTTCGTCATTCCGAACGACTGATTATCGAGTTTTCGGAATATCGTACATTACGACGTTGCCTTGCTACTGGTGTTTTTTCGAGTCATTTCGGACGTTCCGTCGGCTTTGACCGAAATATCGCCTGTTTCGGTCAGTCACCGAGAGCCAATACGACCGAATCCGATCCAGATTCGGGTCGAATCACCCACCGTCGAGAAGAAAATCGGTTTCCTATATTCGAACTGCGAGTCGTGTCATTCGTTCGGCCGGCGAGCGGCTCCGCTGCCGAATTCGGCTCATTCACCCGCTTCATTACATTACTACGATTGTAATGATGTCGACTGGTGGTGTAATTGTAATTCGCGTGTGTTCACGACCGTCCGTGGGTGAGGTTGACCTCGATCACGTTCGCCGTCCGGTTGAGGCTCTCGGTGTACGCGCGCCGCTGCTCCTCGGGCTTCAGGCGGCTGATCGGCGTCATGATGCTGATCGCGGCGTTTCGACGCTCCCCCGTCTCGATCGGCGTGCCCACGCATCCGAGCCCGCCCAGTCGCTCCTCTTCGTTGTACGCGAACCCCTCCTCGCGGATCCGGTCGAGCTCCTCGAACAGCGCGTCCCGGGTCGTGATCGTCTCGTCGGTCCGAGCCGGCAGCCCGTGCCGGTCGACGATCTCGTCGACTCGCTCGTCGGAGAGGCTCGCGAGCAGGGCCTTGCCGAGCGCCGTCGTGTGGAGGTAGACGCGGCGTCCCAGGTGGACGTCGAAGTCGATCGCCTGCCGGCCGCGAGCGGTGTAGACGTAGATGCCGAGCCCCCGCTCCTCGAACAGCAGGTTCGCCAGTTCGCCCGTCTCCTCGGCCAGCTTGCGCACCTCCGGCTTCGCGACGTCGTAGACGCCGTCGTACTGCCGAGCGATCCCACCGAACTCCAGGCAGCGGAGGCCGAGCCGGTAGCCGTCCTCGCGCTTGACGACGAGCCCGTGCTCCTCGAGCGTGATCAGGTGTTTGTACACCGTGCTCTTGGCCAGGTCCAGGCTCTCGACCAACTCCGCGATAGAGACTCCCTCATCCCGGTCTGCGATGGCCGTCAGTACGCGCATAGAGGTCCCCGTCGCCCGTACCGACTCCGTTTTTGGCCTCTCCATGCGCTACCTCACCGAAGGCGGGTAATAAGAATTATGGGGAGACCGTCTCGACTCGACTGAATTACACGTATACCGCTGTCACGGAGCTTCGCACCTGCGCCGCTCGCGCACTGATCCTCGCGGGTGCGCTAGGACGGCACCGTGAGGGGCCTCACGCGGAGGCCAGCGCGCTTAACGGCGGCCGCTCGCGAACGGTCCGGAACGACTCCGCCCCCCGGCGAAGGGGGCGGCCCGGGACGACTCCGCCCCCCGGCGAGGGCGGTGGTCCGGAACCACCGCGATCCCCGGCGAGGGGGAGGAGGAGATTCGGTGACGACCCTCTCCGGCCGCGCTGGAGACCCGATAACACTTCATAATTCAGACTGATTAATAAAAATACCGCATTGCAGATATATCTTCGGTCGTATTGCCGCTGAGCGGTCAGACGCGGTCACGTCTCGACGCCGTTCACACGAACAGCACTGTAGGCCGTTATTAGCCCGATTCGGGCGGTTTCTTCGTTGCCCCGGACCACGCATCGGGTCGAGCGCCTCATTGCCGGTTCGACCTCCGACTGTCTCGGCGCAGTAACGTACCGAACGACACGCTCAGTGCGCTTAAATCGCCTTTTCATGACTTTGAGCCTCGGAATGGGGATACTCGAATCCGGCTGAACAGATCACAGGGACGTGGCCTCTGTCAATTCGCGCGTGTCGGGAAGTACCCTTTACTAACTATAGTACGAATTCTGTTATTTTTGCGGTCGCGACGGTCTACGATTTCGTTCGCGACCGCCGTTTCGAGTGCCCCTCGTTTCGGACGCGGGCCGCCGGCTTCGAAGCGGGTCGATTCCGAGACGGCGTCGAGCGCCCTCAGCGGCGTGTCTGGGGGTCGCGGCTCGCGCCGTCGCGCGCCATTCACGGTCGCCGACGCCGATCGTCTCCGATCCTGAATTGTAGCTAACGAGCAATACCATCTGATCGGATCCACGGATGTCTTCGCGGCGCTCTCGGTGACCTGCGAAACCGGGTGGTCGGCGTCGGAGGTCGGTCGGTACGGAAGAGTCGGTTCGCCTCGAAGTCGGGCGATCGGTCCGCGTCGCCGCGAGTGAGCGCCGGCGCTAGCTCTCGGCGGCCGGAGACGAGGTCTCCACCTGCTCGTACTTGTCCTCGAACTCCTGGATGAGCTGACCCATCTTCGCGTACCAGTCGTTGAGCATCCGCTGCATGTCGTCGGCGACCTTCTCCGGGTCGGTCGGCCTGTAGACGTGGTAGTACCCGCCCTGATCGTAGTTCACCTGTTCCTTCTGAATGAAGCCCGCCTGAAGGAGCCGTTGCACGGCCCGATACGCGGTCGAGCGCTCGCGGTCGACTTCGTCGGCAATTTCGTCGATCGTCAGCGGCGTTTCGGTCTGGACGAGCTCTTGGAAAACCCGCTTGTCGAGCTGTTTGAGTCCGTGGAAACACTCTAAGAGCCCTTCGCACACCATGTCCCGCTGGAGTTGTTCGGACATCGAATCTGGCATTTTGTTACCTATCCGTATGCCGTGAGCTCTTAAAAGACTTGTGTATAGATTACACAATTGTGCGCTAGCTTCGTCGGGTCGCGGAGCGACGACGGGTCCGCGACGGCTCGTCGCGTGAGTCGACGGCCGGCCTCGACCAGAGCGGCCGCGGTCAGTCCGTCGTCGCCGTCTGTCGGCCGCGCGTCGTCCGCAGCGAGACGACCGACGTGTAGATGACCGCGGCGGCGACGACGACGGCCGCGCCGATCACGAGGACCAGTCCGACCGTCTCCATGAGCGAGTTCCCGATGTAGGACCCGATCTCGCCGATACCGACCGCGATGGCGCCGGCGAGCAGCATCCCGCCGAAGTACACCTTGATGCCGTCGGAGTCGACGACGGCGGTCGCGGCGGAGCCGACGCGGGCGCCGAGCGCGCTCCCGAACAGCAGCGGGACGACGATGCCGAGGTCGACGCCGCCGCCCTGTCCGTAGAGGTAGCTTCCGAGCCCGCCGGAGAAGACGATCTCGAACAGGTCCGTTCCCACGGCGACGGGAACCGGGACGCCGATCGCGTAGATCATCGCCGGCATCCGGATGAAGCCGCCGCCGACGCCGAGGAATCCCGACAGGAGGCCGGTCGCGAAGGCGACGGCCGTGATGACCCACGCGGAGACGCGGACGTCGCCGCGGAGCGTCACCATCGGCGGAATCCGGACCGTCCGCTGAATCGTCTTCGCGATCTCGGGGATCTCGTACTCGCTGAGGTCGCGGTCGGCCGCCTCGTGGTCGATGCCGCCGCCGTCGTCGTTTTTCAGGGCGTCACGGGTGACCATCGCCCCGACGCCGCCGAGCAGGGCGACGTAGGCGACGCTGATGACGCCGCCGGCGAGTCCCAGCGATTCGAGGTAGTAGACGCTGGCGCGGCCGGCCTCGATACCGACGGTCGTCCCGGTGATCATGATCGCGCCGAGCTTGTAATCGACCTGCCCGAGGTCGTGGTGTTTCAACGTCGCGATGACGGCCGTCCCGAAGACGAACGCCATCCCGCTACCGACCGCGACGGGCGCCGGGTAGTCCAGCATCAGCAGGGCGGGGGTAACGAGGAACGACCCGCCCATCCCGAAGAACCCGAACAGGACGCCGACGACGAGGCCGAAGCCGACGAACAGCGCCGCCATCTCCGGGCTCGTCCCGAGGAGGCCGAGTCCGTCGGAGAGGCTACTGAGCATCCTCTTCGCCTCCGATTAGGAGTCGCATGAAGCGGGGCCCGAAGAGGCGCTCGATCCCGCCGTAACCCACGTACAGCACGATCGCTTCCAAGAGGATCGCGCCGATGAGCATGGCCGTCTCCGGGTCCCACGTGGGAATCTCTAACCCTGACATCGATCCGTCCCCCGGTCTTCGCAGTTGGAAATTCGCTGTTGGCACATTTCTGTTCAACTCACTCTACCCGGTTCACGCCTATAACGGTTTTGGGATTATCGCACAATACTATATCCGAATAACCTCGGGCCGACCATTCATAACTTATGCGTAACGTACTGCGCTCGCCGGTCCAGACGACCGGTCGGCGCAGGCGCGGGACATCGGTCGCACGCGCGGCGGTGACGGCTGCGCTCGACGCGAAGCGGCGGTCGACGTCAGAATACAGTGACGGCCGATTTCAGAGGAGGAGAGACGCGGTCGCGTACGCGAGCGCGAACGAGACCCCGAACGACCCCGCCCACGCTCCCACCGTCACACCGATTTTCCGGAGGTCGACCGCGTCCCGGCCGCCGACGGCGGCGCCGCTCCCGATGATGGCGCTGACGACGATCTCGTTGAACGACACCGGAACGCCAAGCAGGACGGCCAGCTGCGCGATCAGGAACGACGGAACGAGCGCCGAGATCGAGCGTCGCGGCCCGAGCGACGAGTAGTCCTGCGCGAGGGACTTGATCATCCGCGGTGCGCCCGTCCACGACCCGACGAGCATCCCCAGCCCCCCGCCGACGAGCACGGTGAACGTCGAAATCGTCCCGACCTCGTCGAGCAGGGGTAACAGCGGCCCGACGGCCAGCCCGACCTGACTACCTCCCGCGGAGAACGCGACGAGCGAGCCGAGCGCGAGCAACACGCGCCGGAGCCCGGCGCGCTCGTCGCGCCCGATGTCCCACCAGACGACGGCGGCGACGACCAGCGCGGCGACGCCGGTAACGGCGACCCCCGACGCGAGGCCGTCGACCTCCAGCGCCCGCTGTCCGAGACCGCGGACGGTCCCCGAGGCGCTCCCGTCGCCCAGGAAGCTGAACCGGACGTTCACGAGGACGGCGCCGACGAGACCGGCGAGCGCCGGAACGCAGTACCGCTCGGGGACCCCGGGACGCGGCAGGAGGCTCGCGATCCCGAACGCGATGCCCCCGCCGACGAACGGCGTCAACGTCCAGACGAGGGCGATCTGCCGGTACTTCGCCCAGACCGGGGTCCCGCCGAGCGCGAGACCGACGCCGATGACCGCGCCGGTCACCGTGAACGCGGTCGCGATGGGGTACCCCGTCGTGATGCCGACCGCCATCAACCCCGCGCCCAGCGCTAACACCAGGATGACGCCGGCGACGGGGAGGCTGATGTCGCCGACGAGGCCGCTCCCGACGGCTTCCGAGACGTTGCTCCCCTGCGTGACGGCACCCGTGAACCCGAAGGCTCCGACCAGGAGGGCGGCGCGCATCGTCCCGATGGCGTTCGCGCCGACGGCGGGGGCGAACGGCGTCGCGCCGCTCGACCCGGCGCCGATGACCCACGACATGAACAGGCTGGCCAGTGCTGCACCGATGAAGAGCGCGAAAAGAACGGGGTCCATCTGCGGGTGGGCGGGTCAGTCCGCGCCCGCCGCGGCGGCGTCACGCGCCCGGGTCCTGCTCCGCCAGTACCCCTGGAGGTACGCGCCGACGAACATGCCGCCGAGCGCCCAGAGGATGGTGA